>CAZIVH010000001.1:0-27693 GCA_964542965.1 uncultured Candidatus Peribacteria bacterium
TATATTGTTTTTACCTTCTCATGAGAGCTATGTCATTGCTTCAATTTGTCGTAATGCTTGCTGCGGTTATATTCATTCTTTTTGGTGTGGATCTCTACAAACGCAAGAAGATGAATATCCTGCATTTTATCGTCTTCATCATTGGTGGCGGTTTGATCGTGATTTTTGCGTTGAATCAACAGCTGCTTGACCAATTCTGAAGGTTCTTCGGTGTGGCGAGAGGCGCTGATCTTTTGGTGTATGTTTCGCTTATCGTATTATTCTATTTCTATATCAATGCGCTCAATAGACAGACAAAAGATACCTTTCAACTGACTAGACTCATTTCGCAGATGGCTATCGACAAAGGATATAGTGAAAACAAAGAAAAGATCCTTCGTCGGAAAAATATATGAGAAAAGGATGATTTCGTTTTCAATGTCAGAGTATACAATGAAGAGGCTTCGGTGGTTTCGTGAGTGGTTGATGATATTATTGCTGCAGGGTTCAGGAAAATAGTGCTTATCAGTGATGGTTCTCCTATTGTATCTACCTTGTATGAAAAGCAGCATCAATATCCTGATACTATGATAATCGTTCTTTCACATACCATCAATAGATGAGGTGGGGCAGCTAATCAGACAGGATACAATTTCATCAAAAGATATGGAGATGAGCTGAAAGTTAAACGATTTGTCGGATTCGATTCTGATGGACAGATGGATGTCAAGGATATGGAAACATTCATTAAACATATTCATTACGATGAAAAATTAGGACTTGATCTGGAAAATAGAAGACCTGATCTGTATCTTTGATCAAGATTTGTTGCAGGGGGAAAGAGTGAGAACATCCCACCTATGAGAAGATTCATCCTTCGTATAGCGAAATTGGTTACGAAGATTTTTTATGGTACCAAAGTGTCTGATCCGCATTGCGGATATAGGGTTATTTCGCTTCCCGCATTGAGGAAATTCGTACTTACTGCGGATGGTATGCACTATGCCAATGAGGTGAACGAACAGATCAAAAGAAATCATATGATATATACTGAGGTCCCTATACATATCAGCTATACAGAGTATAGTTTGAAGAAGTGACAGAAGAATTCGAATAGCTTGAAGCTTGCTGCTGAGATGATTTATAAAAAAATATTTTTTAGATAAAACCTTAGTTTAAAGCTCAAAGCATCATAAAGTAACTATAGGTTATGATAAAACAATTCTTATATTATTCATTATTAATTTTTAATTGTTCATTAGTTTTAAAAAAATGATTGATTTGAAGAAAGTCCGCGATGATATCGACGGATATAAAGCGATTTGCCAGAAAAAAGGGAAACAGATCGATGTCGAAGCTGTGCTCGCAAAGGATGATCAGAGAAAAGAACTTCAGCAAAAGATCGATGCAATGAAATTCCAACAGAAAGAATTGGCTGCCAAAAAGGATTATGAAGGCGCTAAGGCTTTGAAAATCGATATTCAGTGATTGGAAGAACAGTATGAAACGGTCGTCAAAGAGCTTAATATTGAACTCTTAAAGATGCCAAATACCGCCCTGCATCCTGATGTACCTGTCGGAAAGGATGATAGTGAAAATGTCGTCGTGAAGAGCTTCGGTGATATCCCAAATTTTGGTTTTGAACCAAAAGATCATATGACGCTAATGAAACAGCACGATATGGTTGATGTCGAAAGGGGAGTCAAATTAGCTTGAGCTCGTAGCTATTTCTTGAAATGAGATGGTATGCTTCTTGAACAGGCCGTATTGCAATATACGCTCAAAAAACTCGTAGCAAAATGATTCACGCCTATGAATGTACCGAATATTGTCAATCCAGAATGTCTTATCGGGACTGGATATTTCCCTGGAGGAGAGGAGGATGCCTATCGGATGGAGAGGGATAATCAACGATTGATAGGAACGTCAGAGATTCCTGTCACTGCATACCATATGGATGAAGTCTTGGAAGAAAAAGAGTTGCCGAAAAAATATTGTTGATATTCCGCATGTTTCAGAAGAGAGGCAGGAACGTATGGAAAAGATACTGCAGGCTTGTATAGAGTCCATCAATTCAATAAGGTCGAACAAGTCGTTATCTTGCCGGAAGATGAAAAGATGTCCAATGAGTATCATCAGCAAATCCTTCAAAATTCTATGGATATCCTGGATGATCTTAAGGTGCCATATCGTTTGTTACAACTGTGTTCTGGTGATTTGGCTATCGGTAAATACAATTCTCATGATTTGGAATGCTGGATGCCATCACGTAACGCATACGGTGAGACGCATTCAGTGACTTCATTTCTGGATTTTCAGGCACGCAGATTGAATCTCAGATATCGTGATGCAGAAGGGAAAATTCATTATTGCTACACAATGAATAATACCGCTATTGCAACGCCAAGAGTGTTGATTGCACTTATAGAAAATAATCAACAAGCTGATGGAAGTATTAAAATTCCTGAAGTGTTGGTGCCATATATGGGAAAGGAATATATTTGAATTAATAATTAATAATTACGAATTACGAATTACGAATTACGAATATTCTCTTTATTATATCTTTTTGTTATGAAGGCAGAAAAATCTTGTTGAGGTGTTGTCTTTCGTACCACTAAATGAACAATAGAATATCTTCTTGTCCAACAGAAACAGGGTGACCATCGGTTCTTTCCGAAATGACATGTAGAGGGATGAGAGTCTGAAAAAGAGACAGCGCTCAGAGAAAT
This sequence comes from uncultured Candidatus Peribacteria bacterium, assembly GCA_964542965.1. GTDB lineage: Bacteria > Patescibacteriota > Gracilibacteria > Absconditabacterales > Absconditicoccaceae > CAJBLF01. The sequence continues at coordinate 2,712 of CAZIVH010000001.1, forward strand.
CAAGGAAGAAGTATGATTGGATGTTCGTATCATTGAAGGATTTAAGGATAGTATTTCATATATAGATTATACCAAACTTGTTGATAAGACTGTCGTATTCTTTCTTTGTGAAGCTATGAGTGATGACATTTCTCTTCAAGACGAATTACAAGATGTAGTTCGGTTTCCTTATGAAAACGCTTTGAAGAGATTGACTCATAAAAATTCAAGAAAGATATTGGATAAAGCAAACGATTTTCTTTTATCTTTGCAATAAAAAAGCCTCTGGTGACTCCAGAAGCTTATAGTCATCGAACGTCATGTTCAATGGCTTTTTTAAATGATTGTTGATACTTATCAATCAGTATCTATTATCCTTCTTATCAATGATTTTATTATATTTGGTTTAAATCTCTCGTTTCAGGCATTTAGTATGTGTTTCACATTTTTTCTAATCGATCTATGCTTTGAGGAGTATCGTAATTTTTCTATATATTCTTTGTTCTTGATCTGATTCAATGCTAAAAGACAAAAAGACTCATCATAGTCATTTTTAGCTATAGAATATAACGCTTCCTCGTCGATTATTCTTTTTAGAGCTTCTTTTCTGTTTTCTAGATTTGACCTTATACTTCCTTCTGCTATTCTTTCTAACTTAGAATATATTGTATGTCTATTTTCTTGATATTCTGATGAAGAAGGTATTTTTATCTTTTTTATTGCTTCTAATTGTACTTGTAGATTCTCATCTTTCCCTGCGATAAAACCGAATGTCTGTTGAAAATCATCTTTATTGAGTCTTTTTAATGCTTCTAATCTCATTGTTGCATCTGGATCGTGTCTTGCTATATAATCACAATCATATCCTAATTTTCCTCTTTCGGGTATGTCTTTAATATCTTTGAAAATCTCATATCTTATGATAGGATTGTACTCATTGAATGAAAAAACTATTGTCGTGTATTCAGATCCTTTCCGTTTCTCCAAAGCCTTTAGTTTTTTTATCGCTTCTAGTTGGACTTCTGGATATTCTTTTTCTTGATAAATCATTAACGACAGTTCGTATTCACATTGCGTTTCTTTTATCTTATTTATTTTCCCTTGTATTATCTCTCTTCTTTTTCTTTCTTCTTCCTCACGTTTTTCTTGCATTTCTCTATTGTAGTATATTGCATTTCTGTTTTCATATTCATTGCATCAGTATTCTTTGTTTTTGCTAAAATGATTCTCTCATTGTCTATTACTATTGTCTGCTTCATTGTATTGATGGTTATGCGTTGTGTTGTTTTCTTTCATATGGTTTATTATTCCATTATGGCAGCTTTCGTTTGTTGTTTTCCCATCTCTAAATGTTATGTTCTCTGGTCATAAAAGAGCATTGGCATTGTGTATAGTAGTGCTTGATCCACCATCTTTATATTCCGTTTTGATTATTTGTGTTCATCGCACAGTATCTCTTGTAAGTGCTTTGGCTATTTCTTCATTGTTTTTCGTATACGTAATCTCTTTATTTCCTCGTATATTCTCTTTTACTATTGCTGTTGTTCCATCGGAGTATGTTATTTTTTTGTCTCAGCCTCGGGTTGTCTCTTCACATACTATTTCACTCATGCAATTTTTATAAGGAAATAAATTTATATTAGTTATACATATATAAACTATAATGTCAAATATCAAAGTGGATAATATACTCTAATCTGGAGTTTGGAAATATGGATAGGATTTGTCCTATTTTAGCAGAGTTGTAGATCTGTAATATAACAAAAAAAGCTCCTTAGTTATAGGAGTTTTTTCGATGACAGAACTGGAGGGTATTCGCTCGGTTATTATCTAGAGTCTGGAGGCACCGATGGGATTCGAACCCATGAACCGAGGTTTTGCAGACCTGTCTATTAGACCACTCTAGCACGGTGCCATCTTGGTCGTGTTGCATATATACGAATTCAGTCTAGCTTTTCAAACAAAAATGCATTACAGATGTTTCATCTCTCTGTCCATCTGTTTTTTGATATCTTTTTCTTTGAGGATTTGTTTTTTCTCTATCTTTCTCATTAATTTCGCCACTCCGATTTTTAATTTTATCAATCAATTTTTTTTGATGAAGATCTCTAGAGGAATGATAGTGGTTCATGGTTTATCCAACGCAGCCGATATCTTTGCTAGTTCTTTCTTGGTGATCAATAATTTCCTTTTCCCTTTGGGTTGATATCATGGTACAAGCGCATGTGAGGTTTTTTCATACAATGGAACATCCATATTTAGTATCCGCAACTCTTTATCTTCTAATCTTATGAATGCGTCTTTGATGTTTACATGGCTTCCTTTGATCGATTTCACTTCATGTCATTTCAAAATAATGCCGACTTCGTATTCCTTGTCGACTTGGTAATCGTGATAAGTGTGTCTATTTTTCGTGATAAGTTTCATATATCAATATTGGTAAAAGGTTCAAGGTAAACGGTGAAAGGTCTTGTTCCTTTATGCTTTCACCTTGTCCCTGAGATTATTTAGGTTCTACTCGGTTTATTTTTGTATTGCCTGCTCCGAGATTTATGTAGAGATTGAGCGTACTTTTTGCATCTTTTATATTCTGTGATTGAAAATAATGTCCAGATAGCGTATAGAATCCTGGTGTATTAAGCTTCCCTACAAGATGTTTGTAATACATTATTACTCCTACATCTTTTGGGATGTCTATATCTACGTTTGCTGCAGTTCCTTGAATTTCTATCTTGTTTCCTGAAAGCACATTCCCTACTCTGATAGTGATGTCGTTGATTCCTGCATGGAATTTCAACATCTTTCGTTGAAATGTGGCTAAATCGATGGTATGCAATCAGAGGAAATTTTTTATGTAAAGGAGATCAAATCTTGAATTTTTCGGTACGGTCATGTCTATGTTGCTGACATAATTTTGAAGTACGTTCCGATTTCTGTCTTCGTTGAGTTTGAGATAGCTTATGGTTGTATTTGCTCATGATGTCACTATTAGATTTCTATCTGAATTCCGCGTTCAACGGATGATTCCTTCTTTGCCGCTTCCTTCGATATATGAATTCCCTACTAATGTCTGGAGATATATATTCCTTTTGACGGTCTCTTCTGATTTTGGCAATGTATATTTCATGTCCACTCATTCTTTCCACTTGGTTGACGGATTGAGTGAAGTGTAGATTCCTATGGTAAATATTCATCCGAAAACGCTGAGGAATAATATGAGTCCGAATATTTTCCCGAATATCCCTTTGTAGCTTCGAATGATGATTGAACTGAGTATGATGATAAGCGGATATATCTGATGGAGCTTGTAGCTGTTGATAGAAAGCTCTATCATCCCTGTTGATTCTCCTAACATCAAAAACCCTATTGCGAGCAAAGCGATGATAGTCAATGTCCTGAAGAATCCATGGATCCTTTGCTTTTTGTAGACTATCTTTTCGACAATCTGCACTACGGGCGGTTGTTGCACAAAAAATTCTGGAACCGGCGGTACGGGTTCTTGCGGTTGTGGTGGTGGAGGAGTATAGACAGGCACTTGTTCTTTTACTTCTGGAGTTGTTTCCGCTGGTTGTGTTTCATCCAGGTTTTTGCCTAACTCTTTCTCTACGAAATTTTTCGCTTCGACCATAACTTTAAAACTGAAATGCTAAAAATTGAAAGATTGAAACATTGAAAGATTGAAATATTGAAACATTGAAACATTGAAAGATTATTTTTCCATTTTCCATATCTCCATTTTCCATTTTCCCATATTTCCATACTCCATTTTTCAATATTTTTAAAGTTTGATGTCTTCCCGTTTCACTCTTTCTTGTTTCATGCTATCTCTTTCTCTTATTGTCACTGTGCCATCTTCGATACTCTGGTGATCTACGGTGATGCAGTATGGGGTTCCGATTTCGTCTTGTCTACGGTATCTTTTTCCGATTGCTCATCCGTCATCATATTCACATTTATATTCCTTGCTTAAGTGCTTGAAAATCTTTTCCGCTAGTTCGACTTGCTTTTCGTCTTTTTTTACCAACGGCAAGACGGCAAATTTAATCGGTGCCAATTGTTTCGGAAATCTTGTCACTACACGGGTTTCACCATCTTCCAATGTTTCTTCGTCGTAGAACTCCAGCATAGTCACCATTACGGTCCTACCTAATCCAAAGGATGCTTCTATACATCGAGGGATATATCTTTCCCCGGTGAAAGGATCAGAGTATTGCATATCTTTTCCGCTCACTTCCTGATGCTGCCTAAGATCAAAATCTGTCCTGTTGTGTATTCCTTGAATCTCTCCGAACCCTCGCGGGTATTGGTATTCTATATCTGTAGCTGCTGCAGCGTAATGTGCTAATTTTTCGTGGTCTTTGAATCTGAGATGATCTGGATGTATCCCTATGATGGTAGTCCGGTACTTCATAGCATCTGCTTTTCGTTGGTTGTATATTTGCATCGCTTTGTCAGCGTCGTTTTCTACAAAATATTCTATTTCCATCTGTTCGAACTCTCTTGTTCTGTAGAGGAATTGCCCTGGGGTGATTTCGTTCCTGAATGCTTTCCCTATCTGCGCTAATCCAAATGGGATCCTTGCTCTTGTGGTATCTAATATCGCTTTGAAATCTGTGAAGAGCGATTGGCACGTTTCAGGTCTCATATAGACTTTTGAGCTCTCGTTGGCTACTGGCCCGAGATGCGTATCTAACATAAGATTGAAATTTCTGCATTCTGTTCGATCTGCCTCTTTCTTGCTTTCAGGATTTTTTGGGATATGTTTTACGATAAATTCTCTCATTCCTTCGTTGCCTCGGGATTCTGGAGAGAGATTCTTTACTCATAGCTTTTTAGCTAGATCTTCGTCATTGAGTCCTTCTCTATTTTTTTCGAAATAATCTTCGATGAGTTTATCTGCACGGAATCTTTGTCAGGTTTTTTTGTCATCTATCAATGCATCAGAAAAAGAAGCTAAGTGTCCACTTGCTTTTCGGGTTGTCGGATGTGCAATGATTGCAGTATCCATAAGAATGATGTCACTTCTTTCTTGGGTGAAATGTTTGCTTCGAAGGTCTGCTATATTTTTCTTGAGTAGAGATCCATATGGGCCAAAATCTCGTGCGTTTGCCAATCATCCGTAGATCTCTGAATTTGGATAAACGAATCCTTTTCTTTTTGCTCGTGCTACAATGGTTTCTAAGCTAAATCACATGCTAAAAAAATTAATATACTAAAAAAGTAAAGTGCATTGAGAATGTATAAAAAAAAGAGTAAGGTTTGCAATCAAAAAAGGAGGTAAAAAAGTGCTCCAAAATTTGCATTATTTTGTATTCTGGCTATAATTTTGGTACGGAAGAAGGTCTTGCATATGATTATAATGCGATACACTACCAGCATACTTGCTGTATTCCAGTGTTTCTCTCTATATTTTGGTGCTATGAGCGCTACCAAAAACAAAAACAAAACTGCCTATTATTTACCACCTTACTGTAGCATATAAGCTCATATCTTCCTTTTTATAGTTTTCACTGGTGCATATAGTACAGTCAAAAACTGGTGTATACCGTTTGCGTGTACTTTTGCTTGTATCGTATTTGTTGTATCCGAATTATATCGGTATTTTGCAACATTTCATATCATTGTTCCTTCTTCCTATCTTAATATCCACCTATTTTCTATAATATATGTTCGTTATTTTGGCTGATATATACTATAGGAAGGAGGTCATGAATACTTTGGTAACTCTCGTTAGTTATCATTGCCAATCTACTTGTTCCTGTATGTCTTGCACTTCAACGTTATTATGATACTCTAGCATTGTCATACTAATTATAGTGCTTGCTCTATGGGATGAGTTCAGAGTTTGTCTCTGTATGCTGCTAGCTGCAATGATTTGTTCTTTGACTTTCTTCCTTACCTTAAAAATCGCATTCAAGCGATTTTTTTTGATTCTTGACTTGATAGCTCAAAAGACTATTATCCGTATGATGATTTATGTTTTGTGCTATTCAAAAAATGTCTGATTGTATCTTTTGTAAAATAGTCGCATGAGAGATTCCAAGTGTAAAAATATGGGAGGATGGTCAATTTGTCGCATTGTTGGATGCGTTCCCTGCATGTAAGGGACAAGCGTTGATTTTGCCTAAACAGCATTATGATTCTGATATATTTGTAATGGATGATGCTATTTATGCTGATTTGATGCTCGCTAGCAAAAAGGTCGTCGAACTTATGAAACAATGACTGTGAGTCGAAAGAGTAGGGATGGTTGTTGAGTGATTGCAAGTGCCTCATGCACATGTAAAATTCTATCCTTTTCGAGAAGGCAAATCTTTTGCGTGATGACTTACCTGACATACTATGGCTGATATGCATGAGCTTCAAAAACTCGCTGATTCTTTGAAATCTTCGTAGTTTTATTCTTTTACCATATTTTTCATGCTTTCTTTTCCGGAATTGCTTTTGCTGTGGACAGCGTTCTTTATCCTGGCGTTTTGATTGCCGATGCTTTTTGCTCCCAAGGCCTTTAAGACTATTATGGAAAAGACCTTGAAAAATCTCGATATTGTAAGGATTCGAGCATTCATTACTATGATTATCTGATTCCTTTTTTTGAGCGTTTATCAAAAATTCGATCAAGGTTGGGCGATGACCTTCTCTATTTTTGGTTACATCTCTTTATTGAAATGATTGGTATTGCTCCGATTTCCTACACGAGGACAGACTAAGTATAAGATGTTCTTTTCATCTGCAGCAGGATTGCTTCTCTGGGGAGTGGTTGTGGTCCTTTTTGCTGCATTTCTTGCTTGGATAGCATTGGCTAAGCTGTAATATATCTATATTATGTACTAAAAGACAGCTTTTGCTGTCTTTTTCTTTTATTGTAAAATTATAGTATTGACTTTATCTTTTAAATTATTAGCATTGTAAAACTTTTCCAACTTTTATTACTTACTAGAGAATTATGCGTTCTTGTGATCTGACCGTAAAAATGCACGGTAAAGCTACTGTATGACCTAAATCGCAAATAGTCATCCCTAAAGATGTTAGGGAGCTTCTGAATATCAAGCCGGGTGATGATCTGATGATTATTTCTAAGTGAGATATGGCGATCGGGATGATCAAGTCGGACGATGTTCCGAAATTTCTCCAATATATTCATGCGGAATTGAATGAAAAATAGTAATATATTCGCTTAAGCGAACGTAATTTGTAATAAGCTCATTTCATTCGTGTAAGTATTTCCTGACTTTATTTCACTGATTACTAGTTATGAAAAAGATAATTTTTGCTCTACTTTCTTTGTCATCTCTTCTCGCTTTTGCTGGATGCTGAAAGCAGACTAACGAATCCCTTATTTCTACCTGAATAGTTCAATGATTCACTATGAGCTATACGGTAGGAGCTTCTCCTGTTTTTCAAACATCTTTGTATGGTACCGTCATCGCTGATTCTATCAAAAATATCGTAAGCAATAGGGGAGGTATGCTTGATTATATCAACTGTCAACCTGGCAAGGAAGTATCTAGAAATACTATCATCGCCAAAATCATACCCAATGAAGATGATATGACGTATCAAAATTCTCAGATTCAGCTTTCTGCGCTTCAAGAACAATTATACAACCTTACCACTATTTTTTCTTTGACGGAAGATACTTTGGCTGTCCAACAGGATATCCTTCGTGATCAGTATGATAATAATGCTATCTTGCTTGCTAATTTATCAAAAACACAATGATATACAGACTCTTCGTTGGAGTATCAGGAAGATCTTTTGGATCAACAGTACGATACCTTGAAAACTGCCAAATCCGTAGATCTAGACAAGATGAAGACAAGTATTGCCAATGCTTACAAACAGTATCTTATCATGATCAAGGATGCTTTGAAAAAGGTCAACGATGTCTTTGCTAGCGCTTTGCCCGTGTCTGACAAGGATCCTAATTTGAAACAAGAAATACTTTCAAGCTATACGAGACTCAACGATAAGGCGTCTGATACGATGCGTGCTAGTGAGTTCTCTGACTATTTGTCTGATATGTCTGACCTTATGAGTTTAGCCGCTCGTGGAATCAATGCAACTACACCATCGGTTATGCTTCCGCAATCGAGTAGTGCAGGAATTTCTCTAGATACGCTTTCTACAGCATTTACGACCTTGGCGAGTACTTTTGCCGGTAGTAAATCTGCATTTGATACATTGGCGTCTTCGTATGACTCTGTAAAAAATACCTACAATAGTCAGATCAAAACCTTAGAAACCAATACCGATAATTTCACCGAAAATACTGCTGAATCTACGAAGTTACAAATAGAAAATCAGAGGGCGAGCTTGCAATTGGCACAGAAGACGTTGGCGAATCAATTGAGCTCGTCTGATGAAAGTCAAACTATTCAACTTATGTCGCTCAAAAATCAATTACTTACCTTGCAACAAAATATAGCTGTTCTTTCCAATTCCCTGGAAGGCGAAGTCTTGTATGCATGAGTGGATGGTGTTGTCAAAATGAGAGCGCTCGGTGAAGATAATAAGCTTGCACCAAATACCTTGCTTTGTCAGATTACACCTACTGATGCTTCCAACACGAGCATCCAAATATTCTCGTATCAGAGATTAGCGCTCGGCAGTAAAGTCGCTATCGCCGATCAACGAGGGCAGTTTTTGTGAACAGGAACGATCCTGTATGAATATCCCTATAAAGATCCTACGACACAAAATTATATTTACGAGATACCTGTGGTGAATTTCGCGGTGAAGGAGAATGAAAGAGTTACGATCACTCTTTCCCAATCGGCTGACAAAAACAATATCCGGATTCCCTTGCAATATATTAGTCCGAGACTTGAGTGAAATTTGATCAGAAAAAAAGTCGGATCGTGAATTCAAAATATCTATGTGAAATTGTGAGATATCAACGATGAATATGTTCAGGTGATGAGTGGGTTGAATATGTGAGATGAAATAGTGAAATAAAAATGGAAAAATGGAGATATGGAGATATGGAAAAATTTAATCTTTCAATGTTTGCATTTTTCAATCTTTCAATTTTATTATTAGTCGTTTGGTATGGTAAAGTTTTTGAGAAATAATAAAGTGGCGATATTGGTGTTTACGGTCTTCGTAGCGGTGTATGGCGCGATGAGTATTTTTACGATACCTAAAGAATCGCAGCCGTCGATAAACATTCCGTATTATTATGTCAGCTTCACCTATTTGGGTGCTGATCCGGCGTCGATAGAAGAGCAGGTTGTCGTTCCATTGGAACAAAAATTGAAATCTATTTCTGCGGTGAAGCACATCAGCGCATCGTGCTACTACAATTTCGGGACGATCATGATCGAGTTTGATCCATCCAAGAGCGATGTGGACGCTACCAATGATATAAAATCCGTTATCGATCAAGTCTATCCTACGCTTCCTAGCGATGTGAAATATCCGATATTCAAAAAGATAGATATCAACGATTCACCGGTCTATTCTTTTTCTGTCGCTTGAGATATGCCTACGCAGGTTATGTATCAAAAATTGAAAGCATTGGAGGACCAACTTAATTCCGTTCCTGGAGTCTCTGATATCACGGTCATCGGAAAGCCGATACAGGAAGTGAAAATCACGTTTGATGCAGATACATTGGCTTTGTTGGAACTTGATTTTTCCATGGCGGTCAATCAACTCAAAAGCGCTTTCGTCAAATTTCCCGTGGACAAAAAAGATGTTGCGGGTCAGCTCTATTCATTTGAAATCACTAATTATGCTGCTGATTTGACGTGATTGCTCGAACAACTCAAAAATTATGATTTGCTTAATATTGCTTGAAAGTCTCTGAAGCTTAGGGATGTCGCCACCGTGTATATCGGTTATGCGGCATCGGATAAAAAATCATTTTCTATTGTCGATCTTTCTGGAGGCATTACCCAAAATGCCTTGTCTTTCCAAATCAAGAAATCGCCTTGATATAGCATCGATGCGTTTATCGATGAGCTCAAAGCTGTCGTGACTGCGTATGCAACAACCGCTCCTGATCTGAAATTTATAGAGACACTTTCCGAGAAAGAAAGCATCCAGAAGACCTACGGACTCTTTATCGAAAATTTTCGGGAGACCGCTTTGTTGGTATTCTGTATTATCCTTCTCTTTCTCTGATGGAAATCATCGTGGCTCATTATGATTTCGTTTTTGATCGTGTATCTCGGCAACTTCATCTATCTCAAAGCTATCGGATATAGTTTCAATAATATCGTCTCATTTGCTTTGATCCTGGTGCTCTGAATCATGATTGACAATCTGATTGTGATTACGCAATGAATCGTTGTCTGACTCCAGAAGTTCGCTGGCAATATCTGGCAAGCGATACAAGATTCAATCAAAAACTACGGAAAAGCGATATTTTTCTGAACCTTGACGACGATCGTCATCTTCATCCCGCTCTACTTCTGATTGACGGGCATTATCGGCGAATATATCAGATCTATGCCGGTCACTATCATTTCTAATCTAGCTATTTCTCTTGTCGTGACAATGTTTATCTTGCCTGTGCTGGCCTTGTTTTTCTTTAGGTCAGGAGTAGAATATCGTCCTTCTGCTTCTTTATCGTTCTTGGAGAGGACGGGCGTGAAATTCGCTGATCGATATCATCGTAAGAATCAATCGAGATGGTGATCCAGAGGAATTATCTTTATGTTTCTTGTGTTTTTTGTTTGAGCGCTGTCGCTTATTCCTTTGGGAATAGTCAAATTCACTTTCATGGGCAATATCGATTCCAATAATGTGTGGATGAATATTTCCTATCCTCCCGGCATCAGTCTTGAAACCAATCAAGAATATACGTCCAAGATAGCTAAAGCGACATTGAAATATTTTCAAACCGCGATTCCTGATGTCGTCGAAGATATCACTATCGATCTCGGACAATGATATTCTCTCCAGTGATGAGGAGGCGTGGGAAGCAATGTCAGCTCATTCACTATTAGGTTGATTTCGAGTGAGGAAAGAGACATCACTTCGTATCAAATTGTCGAACAGATGCAGCAGCAACTGCTTGCCGCATTGAAAACTAAATATGCTTTTATAAGCGATATCTCTTCATTCACTATCCAAGCGTGAGGGTGATGAGGTAAACCAGTCGCTTTCAATATCGTCGGTGATGACTATCAGCAGATCAATGAGTATGTCCAGGAGATATTGCCTGAGATCAAAGCTATCCCTGGTGTTTTCAATGTCGGCATCTCTATCGAATACACCAACGGAAAAATCATCTATGTTTTGGATGAGAACAAAGCAAAATCATTGTGAATCACGAGTTTTTCCGCTGTCACTCCTTTGCTTGCACTGAAAAATGACGGATATGCGTCTAATGGTGTCAAGATAAAAGAGTTCTCTGATTTTGGCGATGAGGCGCTTTCTCTGAAGGCATTCTTGTCTAGTGATATTCCTGTTGAGCAAACTAAGATAGGTAAAGTAACCCTTGATCAGATTATCAAGGAGAAACAGTTACAAGCTGAAATTAACGCTATCACTAGGGAAGACGGTAAAAGAAATATTGCAGTACAAGCTGATAAATTGGATAGTGTTGCCTTGAGCGATATCACCTTGGCGATTGATGAGGTCATCAAAAGACATCCCTTGCCTGCGTGATTGGAAAAGACAAGCTCGTGAGATATCGCCTCTCAAGAACAGAGCTCTACGGATCTGTCCAAAGCCATGATTATTTGACTTGTCTTGATGATTCTTGTCTTGATCATTCAATTCAACAATATCAAATATTCAATAGTCATCGTTTCCAGTGTGCTCTTGTCCATAGGATGAACTATCGTTATTCTTGCGCTTACCTGATATGATCTCACATTTCCAGCAATGATTTGAATTTTTGGCGTGATGGGTGTTTGAGTGAATCAAGCATTGATCCATATAGAAGATTTCAAGCATTTCTATGAACAGCAGGGCATGTCGGTGATAGATAGTTTTCAGCAGAGTATAGCCGAAAGATTCGTCCCTATTTTTTTGACTAAGGCAGTGACGATTACGTGATTGATTATCCTTGCCATGAAAGACGAATTATTCTGATCTATGGCTGTCGGATTTATCGGGTGACTTGTTGTTTCTTTCTTCATCACTTTGCTCTATATCCCCTCATTGATGAATTTGGTGAATAAGGAATATTTTAAGAAAAAGGAAGAGTAATATATGTTGTTTTTTTTGTAAAAAAAATCCCGGTAAATCACCGGGATAATATACTACTTACTTTTTTTTGTTTTTTTCTGGTTGAAATCCAATGATAACGTCAGCTTTTCATTTACATGAATGCCGATTGTTACACAGAATTCGGGAATCATCTTTTTAGATATGAAGATATCTTTTAGTTTTGCTTCTGCCAGTTCCCAGATTTCTTCTTTGGATTCTTGTTTAATTGCTCTTTCTACAATTTGTTTGGTAGCTTTGTATGCCACTTCTCCAATACCTTCTGGCTTTTTTATGCCTTTGGCTTTGAATGCTTCAGCAACAGCCATTTTAGTAACTATTGCTGAAATCCTGTCTTGTCCAAAGAACTGATTTTTAAGTGTGCTTGGAATGTATTTCCAATTTTGGCCAGAAAAGATCAATGACAATGCGAATGATGGGCTGTTTTGTTCGTCAGTCAGACTGGCTTTTAGTGTTAATGAAAGATCTCCATATTCTTTTTTCTGCATCACTTTGTGAGCAATGAGTATCTCCATGTCACATGCCGGCAAATCTTTGATAGACAATCCCGTCTCTTCCATTATTTCTTTGACCTCTTCATCTGAAAACTCCAGTTCAAATCCGCACTTTTCGGTATTTCCTGTGTGGATTGCAATGTCCGCAAAAAGTTGATTCAGATCTCCACCCATTTGAGCGTTTTTGTCCAGAAGTTCATCCAGAGGGAATTCTCCTTTGATACGCAATTTGCCTGATGCAATAAATGATTTTATTACTCCAATGAAGATCAACATTTTCATTCCGGTTGTGTTTTTGCTTACGTTTATGTTTTTTACGTGTTTTAGGTGAGTGTTTTTTGTTTTATATTTTTTATGATACATATTTTATATAATAAGTCAAGTGTATGTGTTTTGTAAGATTATGGCTTATAATTTCTTGATAAAATGATGTAATTCTATACATATAGGGTATGTGTTTTTCGTTTTCTTTATTTTTGAAATTATTTGATAATGTATCGTACGCATACCTGCTGAGAATTGACGGTAAAAAATGTTTGAAAACAAGTGACTTTGTGTTGATGGGCCAATAAGATAAGAAATCTTGGATGAATGACCTTTATCGATCTTCGTGATAGATATGGTATCACTCAAATTACTATTGATCCTGCAAAGATCAAAATAGAGCTTCCTAAAATAGGCCCTGAATATGTTGTTCAGATAACGTGAGAAGTTATAGCGAGACCGAAAGAGATGTTTAATAAAGAGATGATTACTGGTGAGATAGAGGTCTATCCTTCAGAAGTGAAGGTTCTTTCTTCCTGTAAAGAGCTTCCATTTTCTGTTGATCATGAGAATCCGGTAGGGGAGGATATTAGATTAGAATATCGTTATTTGGATCTCAGAAGACAAGGATTGAAAAATACTATCATTAATAGACATAAACTGTATATGGAGACTATGAAATTCTTTGATTCCAAAGATTTCCTTCATCTGGAGACTCCGACATTCATCAAGAATACGCCCGAAGGATCGCGTGAATTCGTCGTCCCTGCGAGATTCGAGCCAGGAAGATTTTTTGTGCTTCCACAATCTCCGCAACAACACAAACAGATGCTCATGGTATCAGGTTTCGATAAATATTTCCAATTGGCGAGATGCTATCGTGATGAAGATCCTCGTGGTGATAGACAGCCGGAATTCACTCAAGTGGATTTTGAGTTGTCGTTCGTAGAGCAACAAGATATCCTCGATATCATCCATGATTATTTTGTTCATATCACTACTACGCTCTATCCAAACAAGATCATTCTCGCTGAACCGTTCCCTGTGTTGACTCGATATGACGCTATGAATCGATATTGATCAGATAAACCTGAATTGAGGACAGAAGAATTGAAATTCGTCGAATTGACTGACCGAGCCAAGGATTCTGATTTTGCCGTATTCAAAAATGCGGAAATCGTCAAAGGAATCGTCATCCATAAAGAAATGGGAAGATCAGAGATAGAGAAAAATTATGAAACATTCATCAAGGGCTATGGCAGCAAAGGGCTTTCCTACTTATCATTTGGCGTCGATGGCGTCAAGTGATCTATTGCGAAGTTCTTCGATGAGGCGAAATTGGCAAAATTGAAAGAGTTGGCATGAATCCAACAGTGAGATACTATTTTCTTCCAAGCAGATACTCGGCATAACGTCGTCACTTGGCTAGGAATGCTGAGAACGAAGCTTATCGCTGATTTGAAATTGCTTGAAGGCAAGGAAAACGAATTATCATTCGCGTTCGTCGTGGATTTCCCATTATTCGAACTTGGCGATGATGGCAAATTGTGAGCTACGCATCATCCATTCACCAAACCTAAGGATGTAGATATCCCGTTCGTGAAGGAATTGGGCAAAAAGGTAGCTTCATGATCGGTTTTGACTGAGGAAGAGACACAAAAATTGCTTTCAATTAAGGCGGATTGTTATGATATCATTATCAATGGCAATGAGGCTGGCGGAGGAAGTATCAGGATCCATGATACGGAATTGCAATCAGCTATCTTTTCATTATTAGGGCTAAATCAGACACAGATACAGAACAGATTCGGACATCTCTTGAAGTGTTTCGAATACGGTGTGCCGCCGCATGGATGATGTGCGTTCGGATTTGATAGGATCGTGATGATCTATCAGAATGTAGAGAATATCCGTGAGGTCATCATCTTCCCGAAGAATCAGAAGTATCGTGATTTGATGCTCAATGCACCTAGCGAAATCGATCAAGAACTACTCGATGAGTTGGGTTTGAAGATTATCGAGAAGAAATAATTTCATTTACTATCATATCGTTATGGGTGAAAAATTTGAATGACAGGCTCAGAAACTTATCAAACAAATGCAAGCTGAAGGAAAGGTCGTTGCCTTGTCCCTTGAAGCGAGTGCAGAGATAGATCACACATTGGCTATGGCCTTCGAGCCTATTAAGAATGAATTTATCAGAAAAGAAAAAGCCAGTCGTGCATATATAGCGAAGATAGAATCGACTACTGTTGAAGCCTAATTTTACTTCTTGTGTTGTTGATATGAAATTTATATCATGAATTACTAAGGAACGACAAGAGAATCCTGGATATAATAAAAAAGTCTTACGAGAATGAAGTCAATGAAATAAAATTCAGGAGATAAAAATTCCTCCTCATGAGACAGCGAAAGCACATCATCATAAGATCCAGACAGAAGTATTCTATTTCTTTACTGATAATGGTTATCGAATAGTAAATAATGAAAAAATACTACCAAAGAAGGGTGATATCCTTGTGATAGAACCTAATGATATGCATACGGTAGTGAATGATACTGATCAGGAATATATATATCTTGCATTCAAGGTTGAATATATTGATAATGATCTGTATCGGGATTAATATTCTGCCGGGGTAGCTCAGCTGGTAGAGCGGCGGTATCGTAAACCGTAGGTCGCCGGTTCAAATCCGGTCTCCGGCTAATGTGTATTTTATATTCGTTATTATATTGTTATGGCTAGAAAAAACAGATTTGTGAAATTCACTATTATCTTTATTTTGGCGTTTTTTGTCTTGGTTACTGGGTTATCTATGATTGTTCCGTATATCGGCGGCAATAAAAATATTCAAGGAACAGGCGATGTAGATACTGGTGCTATCGTAGAATCCGGTCTTGTCGATACGACTATCGATTCTGGTGCTGCACTTCCTGAAATGACCAAAGAAGAAGCATCCAAGAAGATACAAGAGGCGTTTTCCGGTGTTGATACGTCCAAAGTATTACAATAATTTTATCATTATCTAGGTGTCTATGAAACTTATCGTAGAGCAATGTCAAAGATATGCTAAGATGCGCGCTCATACTGCTACGCATTTGTTACATGCTGAGCTTTGAAAAATATTCAAGACCACTAAACAGGCTGGTTCTCTCGTGGATCAGGATTATCTCAGATTCGATTTCAATGCTGATAGGCTTTTGACTCCAGAAGAGATTTATGAAATCGAGAAGAATATCAACCAGATCATCTATGATGCGTATACAGTTGATGTACATGAGACATCATTTGACGAAGCTACGAAAATGTGAGCCAAAGCGTTCTTTGAAGATAAATATGGCGACAAGGTTCGTGTCGTAAAAGTCTTCGATCATACCAATGAGATCGTCTCCATAGAATTGTGTGGAGGGACACATGTAGCAAATACCAAAGATATCGGATGCTTCGCTATCATCTCACAGGAAGCTGTCGCTTCCGGCATCAAAAGGATCACTGCAGTAGTATGACCAAGAGTTTCCGCAAGAATTCATGAGGTACAGGATATCTTGGATGTGACCATAGAAAAATTATGAATCAAGACTCATACACAATTGGCTGATAAACTTGAGAAGACCTTGAAAGAATATGATGAGATGAAATCCAAATTGGAATCCATGGAATCAACTATGATCATCCAAGCATTGCAAACCAAGGATTTTAAATCTGACAAATATTTCGATAAGATAATCAAGATATCTTCTGACCTTAATTTCAAGAATATCCTCCCTGTGACGAAAGGGCTCTTCAAGGACGAGAATATCCTCATTTTCAACAATGAAGGGAATTTCCTTCTGTTGACGAAAGCATGAACATCCGCTAAGACATTGGCTCAGGAATTGTGATTGAAATGATGATGAAATGATATAATGGTGCAATGAAGAGATGATAAGATTTTATCTATTGTTTCCTAAATACTGTATGCTTACTTATGTGTTGTTCGTTGTCTGATTTGTGTTTTTGATCAAGGGTGCTGATTTGCTTGTTGATGGTTCTGTCTCTCTGGCTAAGAGAGCTAAGATTTCTTCTATTGTTATTTGACTTACGATTGTTGCTTTTGGTACGTCCATGCCGGAATTGGTGGTAAATCTGTTTGCAAGCGCTACGGGAAGCGCGGGTATCGCTATCGGCAATGTCTTGGGAAGTAATATCGCTAATGTACTATTGATTCTTTGAGTCGCTGCTATAGTCTATCCTCTTGTGACTAAAGAGAATACAAGTCGAAAAGAGGTTCCTTTGAGTCTTTTGGCTGCGCTTGTTGTCGGTTTTTTGGCGAATGATCTTTTGATAGACGGCAATACTCGATATTCGGGATTGACCAGAATAGATGGATTCGTTTTGCTTGCATTCTTCTCTATATTTATGGTCTATGTTTTCTCTATAGCCAAAGAAAAGGATATCGAAGAAATCGCGGAAATCGATGAAAAGAAAAAAATCAGTAAATTAAAATCCCGGATGTATATCGTTTTGTGATTGATAGCTCTTGCTGTGGGAGGTAAACGGATCATTGATGGCGCAGTGCATATCGCTACGATCTTATGAGTCAGCGAATCTTTGATTGGTTTGACCATAGTCGCTATATGAACATCTTTGCCTGAATTAGCGACTTCAGCGATCGCGGCTTACAAGAAAGAAGCCGATATCGCTATCGGTAATGTTGTAGGATCGAATATCTTCAATATTTTCCGGGTATTATGATTGAGTGCTATAATTCGTCCTTTGCCAGTGGATCCTTGAAATATCACGGCTGTCTTTATGACCATATGAGCAAGTTTGATTTTGTTTGTAACATTGATGATAGGAAAAAAGCACGTTATTCAGAGATGGCAATGAATTATCTTTGTCCTCTTGTATGTTGCTTATATAGTGTTTCTTGTGATGACACAGTGATAAAAAATCGAAAGATGGAAATATTGAAAAATGGAGAATGGAAGAATTTTAATTGCATAGTTTGGATGGTATGAAAATAGCTTCGCGAAACGTCAATGGAATACGTGCCGTTACCGGTAAGGGTTTCTATGATCGAGTGAAAAAAGAGGATCCGGATATCATCTGTCTCCAAGAAGTGAAATCATTCGAGACACAAATACCTCCAGAATTTCGTTATCATCTAAGTGAATATGACTGGATCTGGCATGCAGGCACAAGGCCTGGTTACGCTGGCGTTGCTACCATCTACAAAAAAAAATTGAAGTTTATTTCGTGAATATCGAAATTCGAGTCGATAGAGCATTTTCATGAAGATGGTAGGGTAGTCGAGACGAAGTTCCAGGATTTCACTCTTTTGAATCTGTATTTCCCGAATGGGTGAGAAAGAGCTGACGGTACGGAAATGTTGAGCTATAAGCTCGAATTCTACAAACACTTCATCCACTATATCAACAAGCTTAGAGATAAGGGAGAAAAAGTCATTACCTGTGGTGATTTCAATATCTGCCATCGCGAGATCGATATCGCTAGGCCAAAAGAGAATGCTAATTCTATATGATTTTTGCCTATCGAAAGAGCAGAGATGGATAAACTAGAACAAGCATGATATGTCGATGTTTTCAGATACTTCAATCCTGAGCTTAAAGATCAGTATACTTGGCGATCATTCAGAGCCTGAGCGAGACCAAGAAATGTTTGACGGAGATTGGATTATTTCCGAGTATCCAAAGACACTGTTTCTCATATCAAAAAGATCACCCACGAGACTGCCGTAGAGTGATCCGATCATTGTCCTATCGTTCTAGAACTTGATTTTTAAAGATATTATCTTCTTCTCAATACTTTCTTGATCCGTTCGAAGAAAAGAAATCCTGTATTTGATGCAGGAGATCCTGCTGTTAGGTAATCTGCATATGTCGTATTGTTGTAGGTGCATGTAGCATATTTAAAATTTCCTTTCAATACGCCATTTACGCATGCTCTAATTTGAACATCACATGGTAAATCTATAAATCCGCGCGGAGCTTTGTATGCTTTTATGAATTGTCCATGCTGTATTTTCTGTCATCGTGGCGCAGTACAGCTTTTTTTTGTTTGTGTAGGCGTTTGTCCTACTTCAGGTTGAGTAATTACGGGAGAATTTGTAGTTCATCGTGTATCTATAGGTGTTTCTTTTCCGTCTATTTTTCCTTCAGTATCGAATTCTGCTCATATATTTGCAGGATCTTTTGGCTGAATGAGTTCGTTGTAAGCTTTTTTTTCTTCTGCTGTCATTTCTACCGGTTGCACATATTCGTTCAATATTTTCTGATTATATGAAACAACTTCTGCTTTTTGATATTCATATGATACTTCGTCTTTACATGAATTCTGCGTGAATGATCAGAGAAGCGTTCAATTTGTACATACTCTTTTTTCTATATCGCATATGGTATTTACGTCTTTTCTTTGTCTGTATGCAAGCACAAAATCCTTGTTTTTGACTTGTTCGCCTCGTGGCGTCGTACAATCCAAGGATCCGGTGAATATCATTCATGTCTTTTGCGTTCCTGTCATCAATGTTCATGTAGCAAGCACTCCTGTATATATCGTTCAGCTTGTCTGTTCTCCTATCACTGTTCCTATTTCATCTGGATTTATGAGACTATCTAATGTGTCTGTAGTGTCTGTCGATGGGGTAACGGTTGATCCTGTACTCATCTGTCCTTGATAGACTTCTTGTCCTCATTCATCTTCGAAGAGATAATCCCATTGTGCGTTTGGAGCATTATGCAAAAATACTTCGTCAGCATTCCATACGAATTGTAATTCAGCAGTGGATGCGTCTTTTTGGAAGAGCATCGCCATTGCAAAAAACAGCAACACAAGAGCACTCATAGTTTTTTTGAGAGTTGCCTTGCTGATGTTTTTTATATGTTTTGTGAGACGTTTTTTCAGGTGTTTCATCCTTGGTATGTCGCTTATATAAAGTATTTCAATTATAGCCCAAAAAATAACCCTGTCAAATCTGGTTATTATAATTATTTGACTTTTTTTGTTTATGTTATCTACTTATAATACCGGATCCAAGGCATTCATCATCTTGGTATACGACTATGGTTTGACCTGGTGCGATAGCTCGCTGTTTTTTCGTAAAATTCACTATGATCTGTTTATTTGCATCTTGTGAAATTGTGGCTGGTTGCGGTTCTTGCCTGTATCTGATTTTTGCTGTCACTTTTGCTGGCAATGGTATAGGCTTTCCTATCCGATGCCGTCCTGTTGCCGTGATTTTCTTTCCGAACAACGCTTTATCTTCTTTTTCTCCTACGGTTACGGTGTTGTTTTTTACATCGGTGGATATAACATAGGCCTTGAAGGGGAGTTTGAGCCCATGTCTCTGTCCTATGGTAAAGAAATACGCTCCATCGTGTTTTCCGACGATCTTTCCTGATATATCTATGATATCTCCTTCTTTTTTCGGCAATTTCTTCAAGAGGAATTCCTTAATGGGAATATTTCCGATAAAACATAATCACTGACTATCTCTACGTGCAGCATTCGGCAATCCTATTTTTTTTGCTAATGCTCTTACTTCTGGCTTGGTTAGCTTTCCTATAGGAAATAATGATTTGCTAAGCTGATATTGATTCAAACCTGCAAGGAAGTATGATTGATCTTTATTATAATCGACTCATCTCAAAAGTTTAAATGATCAAGCGCTTAAATGATTAAGCGATATTTTTTTCGTTTTATCGTTTAGGCGTTTAGGCGTTTCAATGATACGAGCGTAATGTCCTGTAGCGATATAGTCGAATCAAAGATCGATCGCTTTTTGGAGGAAAACATCGAATTTTATCAGTGAATTGCACAATACGTCAGGATTCGGAGTTATCCCTTGTTGATATCCATCATATATATATTGTATGATCCTTTCATTGTATTCTTTCTGGAGATCAAAAGCCTTTATCTCTATTCATAAAAATTTAGCTACCTTGATAGCCTCTTCTGCGTCGGAATATGTCGTACAATTCCCACTGTCCGAAACATAGTTTTTCATGAATCCTGCTATGACATCATATCCTTGTTCTTTCAAGAGATATGCAGCAATAGCTGAATCAACACCTCATGATAGTCATACTAAAACCCTTTTCAAAATTTTAAATTTTAAATTTTAAATATAGAATATATTGTATGTATTGGTGCTGTATTTTCAATGTAAATAAAACACCCTGTCCGAAGACAGAGTGTTTCTTTCTTTTTGTTTTTTAAAAAGACTATTTCTTCTTAGCAGTCTTTTTAGCAGGTTTCTTAGCTGCAGGTTTTTTAGCAGGAGCTTTCTTAGCTACAGGTTTTTTAGCAGGAGCTTTCTTAGCAACCTTCTTTACAACCTTCTTAGCAGCTGGTTTCTTAGCAGCTGGTTTTTTCTTTGCTACCATTTTTGGTATATAATAAGAGATAAAATGCCAGGTAGAAATTTAACTTTTTATGGTTAAATTTTCCTTGCTACAATTTTTATATGTAAGGAAATAGAAAAAGCAAATATAACAACATTTTTTTTGGAAAAATGGTAGCTGATTTTTTTAGCTTCTCACCTAACTAAAACCTATGTTCTAAAAAAATTCAGTTTACATATTCGATTAAGTGTATGGATTATGCTATATGCTCTTGAATTTTTTTTGAGGAGCTACCATAGATCTCTCACTAAAAATATGTATGTAGACACAGTTTTGTTTTTTATTAGAAATTAGGCATTTGAACTAACAAAAAATATATAATATTCTGTCTAAAATGCTATAGAATAGTATATGAAAAAATCTGTTTTATATGTTCTTCGATTTTTTTTGGATCATAATACATGCATCATGGATACAATCGATGGAATTTTTTTTGCAAAATTCTATCGCTATATCGCTTTGTGCTCATGGTTGCATCCAAACATGTTTTATGTTCAATGATTTCACTTCATTCAGCATTTTTTCCGTGACTGTTGGCTGTGTTACGAAAATAACGACATCGATTCTTTTTTTAATAGCGGAAAGTTTAGGATAGACCTTTACTCCTAATATATCTTGTTCATCAGGATTTACAGGCAAAACATGATATCATCATTCCCATAGATCCTTGAAAACTTTATATCCATATTTTTCTTCATTGTTGGATGCACCGACGACAGCGTAGAGAAAATCTTTATTGATCATCTTAAAAGATTGAAAGATTAAAAGATTGAATGGTAATAATCATATAGTTTATAAAAATGCTTGCAAGGATGTTTTGATGGAAATTTTTTGGTAAATCTGTATATATTTTTTTGTTTATATGCACATTCCTATATATGAAGGATAAAAAACTCATAGCATTTGATATGTACGGTACGTTTGTTCATATGCCAAAACGCCCTAATCCGTATAGGGAAAGTTTTGCACAACTATGAATGCAAAGCTTTTTTGCTAAACATTTGGCCGATATCTTGCAGACGACGAATAAGGATATTTATGAAATAATTCCGCAAGCTTTTCGCAATGATGAAAATATACATACCATTCTTACTTCATTAGATGATGCGATATCTAAACAATTTCCTATGATGTCGTTGTATGAAGACTTTCTTCCTACTATAGAATATCTCAAATCTTCATGATATCGCACTGCAGTCATATCTAATTTGAGTAAACCCTATAGCTATCCATTGACGCATCTTGTACCCAAAGATACGTTTGATTATAAAACACTCTCTTATGAAGTCGGAGCAAAAAAACCTGATGCAAAAATATTCGATCATGTGAAAAAAATATCGTGATATAGGGCAGATGAAATCGTTATGGTAGGGGATAGTATAGAATCTGATGTCCAATGAGCAATGTATGTCGGAATTCAGCCGATCCATATTGATAGATCTTCTGACGGTATCGTACCTTATCCTGACTATATTTCTATCTCGACATTGAAGCAATTGCTAGATATATTATAAAAAAAGACCGGACGATACATCCGGTCTAGTTATTGATTGCATCGAATCATCAAAGCCCAGGGAGGTCTGCGCGAATGTCTTCTTCGGTAAGCCCTAAGTCGTTCAGATTGTATTCTGAATACGCTCTTATGCCTAAGAGCCAAAAAAAGATGGCCTTAGCCATCGATGCAATTTTCTGTATTACCTTCATAGGTTATATAATTTTGGTGTATGATTACATATACGTATTTGCTCGAAAAAATCAATATTAGATTGTTTGTAAAAATCTCATCTCTATTTTTCTGACTCAGAATTTCGGATTGTGAAATTTCACTATCGCAAGATTGTTCCGTACTTCTAGGACGTATCCGGTTCAGAATAATTTATGCTTTACCGTATCTCCTTCTTCTATGTCTGGTCATTTTACGGCAGTTTCTCCGCCGAGATCGAATTTTTTCTTGAGTTCTTCCGGTATCTCGTCCAAAAATCTGCTTGGAGGATTACTTTTGGTCTGTCCTCGTGTCATTCTCGAGTGTGCGTGTGAAAGGAAGAGAACGTCTTTTGCTCTCGTAACGGCCACGTACATCAGTCTTCTTTCTTCTTCCAATAATTTCGGCTCCATCATCGCGTTCCCCAATGGAAAGACATAATCTTCCAGTCCGCAGACGAAGACGATCGGGAATTCCAATCCTTTGCTTGAATGGACGGTCATTAATTTCACTGCATCGATATCACCTTGTTCATTCTCTGAAATATCTGAAAGTAATGCTACTTCTTCCAGGAATTGTCTGAGTGCATCTTCACCTTTTTCTATGTATTTTTCTGCCATATTGATGATCTGTCCTATGTTTTCGAATTTTTCGTCGGCAGCGGTTTCGCTTCCTTCTTCCTTGACGAGATAGTCTCTATATTTAATCTTTTTGACGAGGGTCTCTATCGTAGCTGAAGCAGTATTGTCTTTCATATATTCTTTGAGCTCTATCATGGTGTGGAGATATTCTTGGATTCATTTCTTGGCTTGCGGCGTAACTTTGATGTTTGGTGAATCTTGCGCTACCTGAGCGAGGATGTCCATGAGTGTGATGTTTTGTATGATTGCCTGTTCTTCGAGTCCGTCTAGAGTTGTCTTTCAGATTTTTCTGTTTGGTATATTCAAAATCCTTTTGAGTGAAATGCTGTCTGCTGGATTCAAGAGTTGTTTGATATAGGAAATGATATCTTTGACTTCTTTTCTTTCAAAAAATTTGAATGCTCCATAGACTTTGTAAGGGATTCCTTCTTGCAGGAATAATTGTTCGAAAGGGCTTGATTGTGCATTTGTCCTATATAATATTGCTATATTGCCTCGTGATTTGATTTTGCTTCCTTCTTTCATTTTCTTGATCATATCTACGATATTTGCTGCTTCGTCCATTTCGCTTCCATGAGAGAAAATGGTGATTTTATCTTCTCCTTCTCTATGCGGAACGATTTCTTTCTGGTATTGATTCACGTTATGCTTGATGATGTGATTGCCTGCTTGGACGATGTGTGGTTTGCTACGATAATTGATCTGCAATTTGAACATCTGGATATCCGGCCGATATCTTTTTACATTCAGAAAATTTTCCATCAACGCTCATCTTCGTCCGTAGATGCTCTGGAAATCATCACCGATCATCGTGATATTCGCTCATCATCCGGTCATCATCTTCATGAGTTCAAACTGGATCCGATTGGTATCCTGAGCTTCGTCTACGAGGATAAAATCGAATTTGTTTTGTCGTTTGGTTAGTGTCTCTTTGTCTTTTTTGAAGAGCAGATAGGGGAGCATAAGTAGGTCGTCGAAGTCGAGTGAATTGGCTTTTTCGAGTGCTTTTTGGTATTCGTCGTAGATCTGTCCCATATGCTGATCATAATCTGATTTGCTGCTGCTGAGAAATACTTTCGCTTCTATGCCGTTGTTTTTCTGTGTGGAAATAAATCCTTTGATTTCGTTTACTTTGTAGACGTCTTGGAGATTCATCCTTTTGAGGATGTCTTTGATGACGGTCTGGGTTTCGTTGGTGTCCAATATACCGAAATTCTTCGTATATTTTCTCTCTAACTTTTCGATATCCTCTTTGAGTATCTTGAGAAATATACTGTGGAATGTACCGATCCACTTAAGTGCGGTAGAAGGTAGAA
>CAZIVH010000001.1:27793-64987 GCA_964542965.1 uncultured Candidatus Peribacteria bacterium
TTGAGAAATATACTGTGGAATGTACCGATCCACTTAAGTGCGGTAGAAGGTAGAAGGTGGGAGGTAGAAGGTGCTGATCATTCTATGCTTTGCAAAAAATCATCGATGCTGTCTCCGACGATTTCTGTTTTTTGCTGTGCCGTATCTGCCTTGACGGTAGAAATTTCTTCGGAGATTTTGACCAATCTCTCTCTCATCTCATTGGCTGCCTTGTTGGTAAAGGTTACAGCCAACACTCTGGTAATAGGAATATGTTTTCCTCGGATGAGGTATGCTATTTTGTATGTCAAAACCCTTGTCTTTCAACTTCCCGCACCTGCAATTATGAGTGACGAGGTGTCCGTATGAAGTGCGGCTTTGGTTTGTTCTTCGTTCAATTGTCCTGAGATGTACGCTTTGATATCCATGTTCCAAAAAATTAATTTTAAATTTTGAATTTTAAATTTTAAATGAAAGAATTTGTATGTGTATCTACTGTTATGATTTACAATAGTTTGTAGGTATAGATACCATCATTTAACATTTAGCATTTAGCATTCAACATTTCATTGTTTGGGAGTGTAGTGAAAATATTTTTTGTTTCAATTTGATTATGAAAAAATCGCTTTACAAAAAAAATCCCGAGAGAATTGCTTCGGGATCCTTTCATGTATACAATCTAATGTAGGGTGTGTTATTTTCCTAATAGTATTGTGGCGATATCGGGGAAATGTTCCGTATTAGCTTTTTAACTTGTATTATTATACTGTATGAGTATATATAGTATACTTTTTTCATAGTTTTTGTGTTTAGGGTTAGTACTGTCATGTTTTCACGGGAGCCTGTTTTTCAGGCTCCTTTTTTCTTTTCTTGATTTTTTTTGGAGGATTGTTATTTTGGGTGTCTAAACAAAAATATTATCCATATATGATACAGAAAAAAATAACAACCGTGTTTTTGCTAGGACAGTATGGAGCGGGTAAAGATACTCATGGTCCATTCATCGCTAATGCATTTGATCTCGTTCATGTGAGTTTCAGTGGATTGCTTACGCAAGATATATATGCTAAGCATTATATTCAACGTGGGCAGCTCGTCCCGGATGAAGATGTGTTTAGAATCCTTTCTGAACACTCTTTCCAAGGTGTCCTATTCAGTGGATTCCCTCGGACTATAAAGCAATTGAACTATATCATTGATCATTGTAAGATAGATGCTGTCGCTATGGTCTATCTTGATGTCATTGATGAAGTCGCTATCCATCGTATGGAGAATCGTGTGATATGTTCAGTCTGCGGAACAGCGACATCGTTGCTCAAAGGCCATGCTATTGGCGGACCTTGCAAAATATCTGGATGCCCAGGCACTTTGATTAAACGTCCTGACGATACTCCGGAATGTATCGTCAAACGTACGGCGAGTTTTCGTGAAAAGACGCTTCCTATTATTAATGAAGCGGAAAAGACTGGTATGAAGATCTATCGGATAAAGATCACACAAGAACAGCCTGTTGAAATCACTCAGAACATGATCAGACAATCATTATGTGCATCAGTTTCATGTAGTTAGTCGTTTTTTTTGGTTGACCTCGAGGGTTCCGTTTTTTACGGACCCTCTTTTTTACATCGAAAAATGCTGCCTCAAAAAGAGTCAGCAAAAGCCATTATCTGAATAATTTCTACCACTTATTCCTATATAAAGAACGGTTGCCATACAGGCAGATGGAGAATAAGGTGTATAATTCGTGTATATATATCGATGGGAAACGCAATATTATTCTTTTATAATGAGCTGGTCCTTGTGTTTCTCGTACAATTCTTTGACGTCTTCGGGAGTTTCGTAATTTGGGAAGAGCGCTTGATTGAGATCTATATCCGTGGTTATGCTTTCAGCGATAGCAAGATTGTTCTCTATAAGGGTGTCTATCATAACAGCGTCATATCCATTAGTCGAAAGTATCCCTCTGATTTCATCTTCGGACATGATGTGAAATTGCCCTTTCGGCTTCCTTCTGTTCTCATCGTATATCTTCATGCCGTCCTTGATAGCCAAAGCAACTTCTCGTGCTTGTTTGTCTTCTGCTGCAGGATAGAAGTAATTGTTGCTTACGACGCATTTGATATTTTCCTTTTTGGATATTTCTTGCAGGAGCTCGTTTGCTTTTTTTGCTTCATTCGTTTCGTTGTAATCTTGTGCTATGATTTCCAGATATACATTTTCCTTCCCTATCGTTTCTTGGATGAGACGGATAATCTCTATTATTTTTGATTCTTTTTCATCGAGTGCTATCATCTTGCCTATCCGTGAATTCGCTCATCAGAAGAGACAAATGATTTCTCTTCAGAATTTTTTCAATGCTTGGAGGTCTATTTTTGGTTTTCCTTTTATCCCTTCTTTGTTTGCAAATGACGTCAATTCCATAAGACTATGGTATCCTTCTTTGTTTTTTGCTAGGAGGACGATATTCCCTATTTGTTGTTCTGCTATCTGTGATTCGATATCTATGACAAATCATGTCTCAACTCACATGATCGGTTTGATGCCTGCGTCTTTTGCCAATTGATAAAATTTAACCATACCGTACATGCCGTTGTAATCGGTGATGGCTATGGAGTCCATTCAAAGCTCCTTTGCTTTATTCACTATGGCTGCAGGTTTTCCTATCGCTTCTAGGAACGAAAAGGTACTGTGTCCGTGGAGATGGACGAAACTCATACTATTTACGTGATGAATTAAATCAGATATATAATGCTATTTATCTATGTTTTTCTTTTCCAAAAGCAAATAGTATATTATCTGTTTGCTTCGAATTGCTGGAATAATTCCTTGAAGAGGACCGGTACGAGTCTCATTTGTTCTGGTGGTAAAATATATGCTATTCTCATTTGCGTCTTTCCTGGATTCTCTTGTCATGGGGCTGGTGAATAAAATCCTCACATTGGCGCTACCAATAATGTCAGATCTTCGCCATTTATGTTCACTTTGCCTTGGCTTGCACAATAAAGGACAAATTCATTTGCGTCGAATCATGGTTTGGCAATAGGATTTACTTCTATGACTGAATACAGTGATGCATCAGGGCTAGAGATAATTATCCCTGGTAATGCTGTTTTGAAATCATTCGTTACCGACTCTAGCATTCATTTATAGTAATTCCTTTGCTTGCTATATCGTATTTGGAGATCTTCTTTGCTTTCATGTGCTAAAGCTCCGAAAATGTATTGCCCTATGACGTTGGTGCAGAGATTAGCAGTATATTCTGCAACGGATTTTTCATGGAATTCCTTGTTGTCAGTAACTAATGCACCTACTCTGAGCCCGCAAGCATTTCGTACTTTTGATGCAGTCTCTATACTAATCCTTCTTCCTTCTATTCCAGGCACTTCTTTGTCAGTTATCCCTCGAATGCTTGTCGCAGGCTTGTCTACGTAAAATAACTCTCTATACGCTTCATCACTGATCATCCAAAGATCATGTTTTACGCATAATTGGGCGAGGGCGATCATGCTCTCTGTATCATAAAAATGCCCTGTAGGATTGTCGTATGGTATTACGACCAATGCTCATGGCTTATGTTCAATGATAGTTCTCTCTATCTCTGCAATATCAGGTAAGGTGAATGTTCCGTCAGATTGGAGATTCCTTTGGACAGAAATAGTCGTTCTTCCTAGTCTATTCGCCATCGTCATATAATTCGTATATGCAGCGTCTATGAGAAGCAACGGCTGTTCTTTTGTTCCTGCAGGACCGCAGCATCCTATGGTTATCAATTCCATAGCTAAACTTCCACCGTCGGTGATCTGACTGTATAACCCTGTTGTTTCGTATCCGCTCGCTGCGATGATATTCAAAAATGCTTTATTGGTCTCTTCAAAACCTTTGGTGAGCGAGTAGGGAACTACTCCTGTATTGAATGGACTTTGGTCGCTATCGAGATGGAACATCCTTTCTTGCATTTTGGGATGCATAGGTAACGAAACATCTCCTATCGAAACATTTATGGCGTGTACCTTGTCTGTCCTTTTCAAAAATTCTATCTGTGCCATTCTGATAGAGGAAGGCTTCCTGTTTTGGAAATGCGGCGATAGTTTGGGCATGATAATGAATGATCCATATAAATTTTTTTTGCTTATACGAAAACCTTCCTGATTTTCAAAAGTATTTTTCCGATTGAAAAAACGAGGTTTTTTTTTATGATAATCCTGCTTTATTTTTATGTACATCGAAATGTATAAAAAAATCGTGATAGGAATGGTTTCGTCTTTGTCTCTGTTGTCGTTCGTCTCTGCCGCTTCGTGGAGTTTACCTGGCGTTACTATCGTTACTCGTGCACAATGGTGAGCTAACGAAACTTGGAGATATGCCAACCAATCAAAGACTGAGAGGGATGCGCTCCGTGCACAGCAGAACGAAGTTGAACTCAATCAGCTTATGGAAACTGATACGGATAAATTTTTTGATCTTCAAAGACAGCAATATCAATCTGAAATCGCAACGGAATATCTTATAGAGACAACCCCTAATGAACAGACAGTAGAGGAATATCGTGAGTCATCAAACGGTAATTATCTCAAATGGCCTGAAAGCATCCACAAAAACAAGAACAAGATTATTATTCATCATACTGCAGGTGATTATACCTCTTTGCTTACCTGATGAACGGGTGCAGCCATAAAAGAGCTTCAGGATATTTATAAATATCACACGCTCACTAAGTGATGGGGCGATATATGATATAATTTTGTTATAGACCCGTTTGGAAATATCTATGAAGGAAGGGCATGATGAGCCGGCGTCGTTTGAGCTCATGTAAGTTGGAACAATACCCCAAGCGTTGGTATCTCGCTTATGGGGAATTTTAACGTTAATGTTCCTACTGACGCATCATTGAAATCCTTGGTTAAACTCACTACTGCATTGGCAAAAAAATACCATATAGACCCTAACGCTACGTTAAAGTATTTTAAGAAATCTGATAGCGCTCCTTATTTGAAAGCGTATACTAATTATGCTATAGCAGGGCATACTGACGCTTGAGTCACTTCATGCCCAGGTACGAATCTTTACAATCTTCTTCCAGAAATCAGATCTCAGGTTGATAAAAACCTTGCTACTGCTACTTTAGTTAACGTTCCTAAAGTTTCTACTCCTAAGCCGGTCATCAATAAATGAGCGATAGTTGCCGGACGGTATTATTCCGATGGCTCTTCTTCTGATACGTTTGCGCTTCCTATCAGACGGTCTGGTGTAAAATCATGTACGACCTCGGATACTTCTATCGCTATCAATTCGTGTTTTGCAAGAGATAACCAATTGATTATCTCATTGTCCAAGAAATGAATGGGAGGACTTAAAACCATCAATGTCTCTACTGCCTCATGAAGCAAGACGTTTTCTATGAATCTTATCCGAAAAAACGATTTTGATACATTGGCTGTTACCAAAAGACAGCAATACGCTACGAGAAAGTGAATCGTTACTTCTTCACAGAATATCAATAAAATAACTTCAAAAATCACTTTATCAGAAGTGAAGGATTTGGTTGCTTCCCCTCTCAATATCCTGTTGTATGAACTGAGTGTAAATTATCCTAGATATGAGATTTCTTGCGATGGTGGATGTGTCATACAAGCTGATGACACTATCTATACTCATGATCATCTTGTGGTGGAAGCAAGCGATGGTTTTGTCTATCTTACGCTTCCTGAATTTGAGAACGCATTGGCTGTTACTTCGCTTGAAGTCTCTTCTGCAAATTGATGACTTGTCCATGTGGATAACTATCTCAGAAAGTCTTATGGCGGTACGCCGTGGAATACTTTTAGAGGTTCTCTGATTCGAAAAAAAGATACCTTAAAACACCTTTCTTCAGGTACATTCAAAGAACAAGCTGTAGTGATCAACAGGACATCGTTTGATAATTATATGAAAGGTATCGCTGAGACCAGCGATAGTGATAATATAGAAAAGCAGACGTTGGTGCTGTTGCTTGCAAAGATGTATACCTTATTTTACATCAATGGACAAAATTCACATCCTTCTATTCCTGCAGGAGCTAGTTATCAGGCTATAGATAATCCCGATATGTTCCAAAAATATGTTTGAGCAGGATGGGAAAAAACATCCAAAATGTCTTCCACGCTTTTGACAAACATTAGAAATAAAATCGTGATGTATGATGGATATGTCCCTATTTTGCCGTATTTCAGCTGTTCAGCCGGTTTCACTCGATCAGCAAAAGAAAAACGATGATGGAACGATACTCCATATTTGCAATCCAGATTGGATTTTGCCTCTTGCTTCGATTTTAATGGACATGGTGTAGGACTCAGCGGGAAATGAGCTCAATTCCTAGCGGAAAAATGATGGACGCTTGAAGAAATATTACAGTATTATTATCCTGGTGTTGAATTGGTTAATAGCAATTAGTCGCTTTATCTTTTCTTTGTCTGCCGTGTATAAACGTATCCTTCGTACCTTATTCCAGTGAACATCTGATCAGGCGTGTGCACATATTCTCGATGTATACGAGAAGAGGGGATTCTGTATCGTTGATTATCTTTACTTCGCAAATATATCTGGCAAGAAACTTTTCCAGACTCATGCTTTGTGATATCCTAGAGACGATTTCCGTGATGCGTTGCTTACAGAATATAAATCCATGAATATCCATGGTATCTGTAAAATGTATCAGGATGCTATCTTGGATGCTGATGTCGTACTGCCTGATGGTATCGCCTTGCAGATATTCTATTATCTAGCTCATAAGAAACGATTGCACAATCTCAACGGAACGGATTTCTGTCCGTATTTTTTGTCGTATGTCCAACAATATCGTTGAGAAAGGAATATGAATGTAATCCTCTATGGAACGTATCCGCATCTTTTGGAAAAGACGAAACAATTGTTGCTCAAACAGTGATATAATGTCATCTATGCACAGGATGGATATACAAATCTTGATCGGGAAAATGTTGAACTTGCTATGAAATGAAGAGATAAAGATATCAATGTCTTGCTGATTGCAAGATCGACCCCCGATTATCCTATCCAAGAGATACGATCTTTTGCCAATAAAGAATCCATTCGTCATTATTGACTTATCGTATTGAATCAATGAGGTACGTTTGATTTTTGGGTTGGAGAACAAAAAAGACCACCAAGATTTATCAGAACTTTAAAGTTGGAATGGTTACGAAGGCTCGTTTCGGATCCCAAGAGAAATATGAAAAAAGTCAGACAGAGTTTGGCTCTTTTTACGTATATTTTTTCATATTTGCTGTTGAAAAACAAATAAAGATGTATACATATGAAAAAACCATTAGTTCCTTTGATTTTTTTATTGTCTTACGTTTCATTTGATGCATTTGAAAGAAAAAAAATTCCTCTATTTGACAGAAGAACATGTGTTCAATTTCGTCGAGGAATTGCAGAATGGAATCAAAATCAAAATGTTCGTCGGTTTCCAGTCCGATAAGTTCTTGGATTTCCAAAAGGACTTGATCCAGGATTTCGTTGCCGAGCTCAAGGATAAAATCAATGATGAACAGTATGATGTAGAGGATGTGAAGAATAATTTCGAGATTGTACTTCAGAATCTTAACGTAAAGCTCAAGGCATTTGCTGATAAGGTACGTGATATAGATTATTTCGGTATCAAGTGATATATACAGATTGTCATGGATAATATCTTGATGCTTTCCATGATCGGAGATGTGAGCGTCATGATATTCAGAA
Organism: uncultured Candidatus Peribacteria bacterium; assembly: GCA_964542965.1. Lineage (GTDB taxonomy): Bacteria > Patescibacteriota > Gracilibacteria > Absconditabacterales > Absconditicoccaceae > CAJBLF01. Next base: position 35,510 of record CAZIVH010000001.1, read on the forward strand.
ATGAAAAATTATATTATTCGCTTACCAATTCCGTCAACGAAAAGGGGAAAATAGATTTATTCTCTGATTTTGTCGAAGGAGATGTGGAAAATCACGACCAATTGCTCTATGTAGGCACTAAAATATCAGATGTTTTCGATACCAATGATTTCAAAGAGATGGCGAATGTGTTGAGATCAGAAGACACCCATCTGATTAATTTTTTTCAGGAATTGCTCAATGCAAGATTGGATAAGAAAGCTTTTGGATTCATTTTTCATTATCTTATCACTGGCGCACCTGTGAAAGCTCACGAGGAATATATCATGAAGATGAATGAAAACTCTCTTCTCGGGAAGCTCAAAAAAATCATATTCAAAAACAAATATCAGGCCACTGTCGCTATTCTTGGCGTATTTATCCTTTTTATGATCATCAACCTTCTTTCTCAGGTATTGAAATCCAATTCCGATACCTATGTGACTTCTGATGGTGTTACTGTTGATCTTACGATAGAGGATATCAAGAAAGACCTGTTTATGTTCCAGGGTATGGATCCTACATCTGAAGAAAAATCCATTAAATACAATGAAATCCTTAATAAGTTGGATGTCTTGCAAAGCAAGGGAAGGTGGCTTGAGGATGTTGCTCAATTCAGAAAGGTTTTGCAATCTGAATATTATAAAGGATTCAATATCGTTTATGTAAGCAGTTTATCTAAATTTGATGATCTCACTCTCGGGAAAAAGACCAAGATCATGACATTCAACACATCAGAAATCGCTAAACTTGGTACTGTTCAGGGCCTTTATGTCGCAAGGAATATGATTGTAGCCTGAACTAAATCCGCTTTGGTCGGTGCGCTTGATGACACTATGAGAGGATCTTTGATCGATTATAATTTCCCTTCTACCGATACGCTCAAATGATGTAATCTCAATTTGCTTAATGATGGACTCTATTGTTTTACGAACAATTCCGCAATCTATTCTGTAAATAAAGAATGATCTCAACCAGTCACAACAACAGATACTGAGCCATTCACTAAGAATATCTCAGCAGTCGCTACGTATGGAAAATCAAATCTCTATGTATTTGAGAATACGGTAAGCGCCGTAGGCAATACAACGTTGGCTACGAGATATCGCAATACCTTGTGATCGCAGACTATCTATCAAGGAGGACAAAAATATTATATTGCACCTAATTTGACATGATTTGCTACCGTTTCCGGATTCTCTACCTTCGCTATAGATGGATCGTTTATGACACGGAATGATGGCAAGCTTCTTCAATTCCGGAGAAATCCTCCTACAGCATTTACCCTCGATGTCCGTGAAGTGAAATTGCTTGGAGGCGATAAAAAAGCTCTTCAATATTCTGATGATGTGAAAGTCATTAGCTCCGTCAATTCCAAGTACGTCTTCTTATTTGATAGAGTTAATCAGACATTCACCGTCTATGAATCACGTCCAGCAAAGAGCACTGATGCATATAATTATGGTTTATATTATGTCTTTATGTTTAAGTTCGACATCGGAACGAATAAAGTCGTAGATGTCAGTATCCCTGATTCTAGTGGGAATAGACCAGAAATGTATATTTTGAGCAATGATGGTGTTAATAAGATAGCTTTGTACGAGTTTATCGATAGCATTAAGGAGAATAAGATGCTCAAACAATTGGAGGAATAAAGTTTCTTTATAAAAAGAATCGTCATCTTTGTGCAAAAAAAAGTCCGCAAATTTGCGGACTTTTTGATTTGTCTACTTGTTCAATATTTGAAGGATGTTGTACAGTTCTTCACCAAAGAACTTCATCTCTTCGGGAGTCATTATGCTGACTTGTTTTCCGTCCACACAGAGACCTCCGTCTTTGTTCTTTATATAGAATCCGCCATTTTCTCCTCTATTCATAATAAAGAACCATTCTTTGTTTCCGATACCTGGCATCCATTCTGTTTTCATTATTATTTTAAATTGGTGTTTTTTTTTGATTTTTATTGTTGGTGTAGTCCAAACAGGACACGCTATATTATCCCTTATTAGGGATTCTGCAACATGATCCTGATACATACTTACTCCTTCATAATAAATCCAGAATCTTTTTTCTCCGGATCTGTTTCATTAATAAATCCTATTGTTTTTTTGTCTTTCCATAAGATTGAAACTTTTGTGGTGTCTTGATCATTGACATTCATGAGCTTTTCTTTTGTGCTCAAAAAGCTTAATACGACGTTGATAGTCCTGTTGCTATCGAGTATTATTGTTTGAGCTCTGATTGATGTAGAAATCATTATGGCAATGATACATAGTCCGATTGCGATTGTTTTGTTTTGGGTTCTCATATTGTTTTGGGTTTTTATTTTGCCTTATATCTTATAGTTATATTATAGGAAAAGTCAATTTTTCCCAAATCATTGTAAAAATTTCTATTTAGATTGCTTGTAATATATTCTTAATTTCTTATATAGATTTTTTGAAATGTGTTTATTTTGTTTTTTATTGTCTTATGAATAATATAGCATCGAAACAGCTTAGGGAGCATCGGAATAGATTTCGGATAGCTAAGCAACACATATATCTTCCAGAGAGTTCTTTGATTGGAGGCAAGGAAAGCACTGCTATGTTCACTATCGCGGGAATGCAGCAATTGATTCCTTATCTTTCTGGTAAAGAACATCCTTTGGGCAAGAAACTTTTTAATATTCAAAAGTGTATTAGGACTGTTGATATCGATGAAGTCGGTGATGCAAGTCATCTCACATTTTTTGAAATGATGGGAAATCGATCGCTTGGCGCTTATTTCAAAAAAGAAGCTGTTCAATGGAGTCGGGAATTCCTTGTTGATGAATTATGATTTGATCCTAAAAAATTGGCAGTTACGGTTTTTGAGTGAGACAAAGATGCTCCGAGAGATGATGAGACTGCAGGGTATCGAAAACAAGCCGGTATGCCAGAAGAGAGAATCGCATATATGTGAGCCAAGAACAATCGATGGAGTCCTGGACCTGTTTGACCTTGTGGACCTGATACGGAAATATTCTATCGGGTAGGAAAAGAACTTTTCCCCCCAAAAGATTCCAATCCAAAAACTGATGAGGACAATCGATTGGAAATATGGAATAATGTGTTTATGGAATTCTATCGTGATGATACAGGTCATCTGACTAAGCTAAAAAATCAGAATGTTGATACGGGTATGGGCTTTGAAAGAATGGTTAAGGTCCTGCAACAGAAAGAGACTGTTTTTGATACTGACATTTTCGCGCCATTGATAGATTTAATCGAAAGGACCTTGGATGTTAAATATCTGGGAAATGAAAGAAGATGCAGGATTATCGCAGATCATATCAGGACAGCATTTTTTCTTATAGCGCATGATATTGTCCCTTCCAATGAAGGAAGATGATATGTCCTCAGAAGGTTGATCAGAAGAATGTATTATAATTTCATGCTTTTGAAACCCGTTTCTGAAGAGATATTTGATGGATTTGTCACTACTATTGTCACGTTTGTAGATGGACTTATGGAAGCAAATGCAGATACCAAGAATATTAGTACAGTCCTTATCAAGGAAGCTCGTCAATTTCAAAAAACCATTGCTAATGGACAGAAATTGCTTGATGATTTGATAAAATCATCTAAAGATAAGACTATCTGAGGCAAAGATATCTTTAAACTCTATGATACGTTCTGATTTCCTTTGGAATTGACTAAAGAAATCGTAGAAGAAAAATGATTTGCGCTTGATATCGCTTGATTCGAACAAGAGATGGAGGCACAACAAGAAAGATCTCGTGCAGGATCTAAGGATATGTTCAAACAATGAATCGATCGAGCAAGCTATTTACAATGAATACCTCCTACTATGTTCCTTTGATATGAAAAATTATCTGCTGATGATATGAAATTACTCAAGGATTTTGACGTTCAATGACAAAGAATCCTAATATTCGAAGCTACGCCATTCTATGCCGAGAGTGGGGGGCAGGCAGGTGATACATGAATTATCGAGCTTGATGGCGGTGAAAAGGTGAATGTTGTCCAGGTTCAGAAATATAATTGAATTTTTCTTCATTTTGTCGAATAGTCGAAAATAGTAGATAAAAAATAGAAAATATTTATTTTCGTTTTTTCAGCATGCAATATCTTGTGCCAAGATTTCCTTCTTCGTTCCCTTCAAAAGACTGACGTAAAGGAACGTGCGGAATGTATACCCTCAAGGCGGTTATTGAATGATATAATGGAAGCCAGATTAATAATCGGAGGTATTATGCCAATAATCTGTTTGCTAAAAAGACAGGATATATGTTTCCTAGCTGACTTATGAAGGTGCTTAGTCAGAATGGTTTGCCTGTGAAAAAAATACATTGCAGATGGACAAGAAAAGAAAAAAAGATAGAAAAGTTAAAAGAGCTGTTGCATAAGGGGCCTGTCGTTCTTCTTATTTCCCATGCATATAGCAGTACAAGACATTTTTCGTTTCGTAGGGCGTTTACACTCCAGCATTATATCTCTTTGCGAGGGTATGATGATGAAAAACGCATTTTCTATGTCTATGATTCCAATGTTGAAAAGACGCATCACAAAGGTGATACGCTTCCTGTCGGTAATATCTTGTTGGAGTACGATAGGTTGCTCCGATATCGGCGTCTAGGCGGCCGAGGGTTGTATAGGGATTTTGCTATATCTGTCTATTATGATCTCTAGTCTATCTTATTGTATTTAGGGAAAAATGTATATACTATCTTATAAAAGGAATCGATTACTTTATCGAGTCCTTTTTCTTGTTTGAGCATTCTTTCGGTGAGTATTCCTTCGAGCTTAAACATCTCTTGTTCAACCTGTCTGCCGGTTTCCTGGAATCTCGGATCAGTGCCCGTTTCGTTCATGGTCCTGAATTTCCGGAAGAGCTCGTTATATGCTTCGTAGAATCTTTTGAAGAGTTGACCTCACTTTGTTTTGGTCATTCCGTCTATTTTTTCCGCGATATAATCGTTGATGATGTGTTGGATCTCTATTTTGTCGTCAGGAGAAACGCTTTTGAATATCGGGCCGAACACTTCATGATTTTCTAAATCAGAAAAATATGGGATATATCCTTTTTTTTCTTCTGTGTTTGCGATAATACTTGTGATCTGATTTACTTCGTTTTGATTCATATTTAGCTTCGTGATGAAATGATAAAATGTTCAAATGATGAAATGGAAATATTCTTGATTTAGAATTCATTATAATGAATAAAATCCTCATGGGAGGACTTATTTTGGTTAATATATAAATTATCCTGATACATTTCAACGGAAAATTCTCTTTTATCTTATATCTGCTCCTTCGATATAGAATCAGCCATTGAATGTATCTTTTCTGATCTTTCCTACTAATGATACCGGTGTCTCTCCATGCTTCGCTATGAGCTCTTCAACTTCACTTCCTCTTCCTCGAAACATAGTGGTGATCTTTTTCTTTCCAAATTGTCCGTGGATCTTGAGGTGCGATTTGCCGTTGTTGCCTACTTTCTCCATCCTTTGGATAGTGATGTTTTCAAGCAGGAACATAGGCTCTTCGTTCCCTTCTCCGAATGGCGCTAGTTTATCTATTTTTTCTAATGTATGGCTATCTCGTTCATTTTCGTAGATTTTTGTATCTACGCTTACGGATTTGATGAGATTATCTTGGGTAATACGAGATTCACAATAGTCCTGTAATCTTTCTATAAGCGTTTCTAGATGATCTAATTTTACCGTCAATCCTCCTGCTCATCTATGACCTCAGAATCTTTCCAAAAGGTCTGCATGCTCTTTGAGCATCTCTATGACGCTGAAATATTCCGGTCCTCTGAGTGAAGCTACTGCTACGTGTTTTTCTTGATCGACTTTCATGATCATGGATGGCTTATTATATTTTTCCGTTATTCTTCAAGAGACTATTCAAACAATCCCTTCGTGAAAATTTTCATGGTGAGCAATCAGTATCTTCTTTTCCAATTCAAGCATCGCTTCCGCTTCCTTGAACATGCTTTCCTGGATCTGTCTTCTTTCGGTATTGATATTCTCTAGATTCTCCAGGCATTCCAGTTGCTTTTCTCATGAGTAGAGGAGGGCATAGAGACTATCATACGGTGATCTGATTCTGCCGCCTGCATTGATTCTTGGTCAGATGATATATCCTATATGATAGGTATCTATGTTTCCTTTGATATTCAAATATTCCAAAAATCATTGCAATGACTCTGATAGTTGTTTGCGTTTATTAAGCAATTCCAATCATTTTTTTACGATGATTCTATTTTCATGGACTAATGGTACGACATCGGATACTGTCCCTATAGCTACTATAGGAAGAAAATAATTGAAGATTTCATTTCTCTGTTTGGCATCGAATTTCGACTTAGTCAGCAAAGCACAGATGAGTTTAAAGGCAACTCCCACCCCTGCCAATCATTTGAATTGATATTTGGGAGATACTTGCGGATTGACGACGGCTATTGCTTCAGGTATTGCTTCCAAATCTTGATGATGATCAGTGATAATCAGATCTATTCATTGTTCTTTGGCATATACTGCTTCTTCTAGAGAAGCGATTCCGTTGTCTACGGTAATGATGAGATCTACTCCTTTGTTTTTGATATCATCTATATGTTGTTTTTTGATCCCGTATCCTTCTTTGATCCTGTCGGGATATTGGATGCTTACGTTTTTGTGTTTCAGAAATTTGGTCAAAAATTCATAGAGAATATAACTGGAAGTAACACCATCGACATCATAATCTCAGAAAATCATTATTTTCTCTTTATTTTTTACTGCTTCGATAATTCTCTCTACTGCTTTTTCCATATCGTTCAACAAAAAAGGATCCAATCGATAATCGGAAAGTCTTGGATCCAAAAAAGAGTCGATATCATCATCGATTCCTCTTACTTTGAAAAGTCTAGTCAACAGATCTTCGTTGGGATCGTCGTACACTACGTGATAATTCATATTCGCCTATATGTGAGAAGTTTGAAACAGCTTTAGCGCTCAAACGATGAAATGTTGAAGCGACGAAATGATGTTGTTGAGTGATTGTAGGTTTTTACGAATCGATTACAAATAGAATTATAAAAAAACACTGAGTGGAATACCATCAGTGTCTTTTATATTATTTGTACACATGACTTTTTAACGAGAGAGCATCGGGATGAGCTTCATACAGCCCACATGCATAATCAATCGAGACTGGCTATTGGTGTGGAATTTATAAGAGCCCCGATACTCCCTCTAGGTCTATCTGATCTTATTGGGTATAAGATCCAGATAGTGTTTAAGGAGGAAATACCTCCAACATAATTACCTATACCAAGGGTGTGTAGTGAAGCCTTACGATAAGTAACTATGTTATCATAAGTATACTCCGTATTTAGATATATGCAAAAACTCCATCGCATTATTTTTTATTTGTATTTTATTTATATAGACTTAATTAAAAATATATACTTAATAGTATATATTGCTATGCAATTGCTAACGAAACGTTATCAAGAGATCTGATTTCGATTTTCCTTGAATTCGTCTCCATAGTAGATTTCGAATGCAAAATCCGGGAATTCTGTCTCAAATTCCTGTTCACTTATTCCTGCTTTGTAGAGGAGATGAAAGATAAATTCCTGCGGATCGGGGAGCTCTTCTCGTACGGAAGGGAGAAAGGTTGCTTGTCTATATCAGAATTTAATAACGAGTCCACAATGCTCTTTCTCTAGAAATTCAAGTAATTCCGTGGAATTAGAGAATTTTTTGTCCATCATCGGAGAGAGGATGGTGATTCCGATATTTATATTATTGTTCTCTATTTCGTACATGGTCAATGGCGTGAATCTTGGATCTTGAAACGCGGCATTTTTTGCGTTTGCTATAATATCGTTAGCAAGCTTGGTATGAGGGATGATGGTACCTATACATCCTCTAAGTTCGCCGTCCATCTTCAAAGTCACAAAGCATGCTTTTTTCTGACCGAACTGTTCGTCGTCGAGTTTGACTTTCTTTGGGTCACCTAATCCGAATTCTTCCAGGATGGAAGCTTTAGCTAATTGCAAGCATGTTTGCTGGAATGCATTCATCTGGGAAGGGATTAATGATAAATGACGGATCCGTATCATACGACACGGGATGTATCTCACACAGTATCTCAGCTGTTCAAATATCTCAAAAGTTCTGGCTTCCATTTCGCCTTGATGGCTATTTCCGTAAGTGCTAGTCGTGGGTGGATGCCGCAAGCTTCTGCTTCATTGGCTATCTTGGTGATATCTTTTTCTATGAAATCCTGTAATGTCTCTCCATCGGTTTTCACGGCATTGCTATATTCCATAAAATGACTTAAATCTGAACTGACGATGAAAAATATTTCCTCTTTTTTTGAAAGTTCGAATAAGATATCGCCGACCTGTATCGGATTGACGTTACCGAAAATCAGAGGAAGAATTTTAAATGTTAAATTTTCCTCATTCGAGGACAAGGGAGTTTGGAATTTGGAAATATACTGAAGGAAGGGGAGTTGCACTTCATAGGAATGTTCCTGGTCGAAAGCATTCGGTACGAAAGAGAAAAAATCAGGATATTGGTTGATTAGTTTCTTTCCTAATTCCATATCGGTCTCTATTGTCCCTAATGGTGTTTCGAATTTTTCAAACAATCAAACAGATACTCATTCGAAGTATTCATAATGGCTTGGTGCTAGAATAACAAATGTAGGAATTTGGTATCTGGGACTAGGGACAAGGGAAGATACATATTCTTGTAATGCTTTGTAGGAATATGCGGCTACTTGTCCGGAATAGATATAACCAGCATGAGGAGCTACGATAGCATTCAAATCCTTTGTTTCTTTATCTATTTTTACGTTATCAAAGAAACTATCGAGCATTTTTAGTATGGTCGCTTTGTCGGCAGGGTAGAATGCTCAGGCTACGTTAGGTGTCTTGATCATAATGAAAATATATACATGTTTACTAATTTTTCAATAATAAAAAAAGAGGCGAAAAACGCCTCTGTGTTTTACGTATTATGATTTTTTACGATCATAATGAATGTCGCTTTGATGTCCTTTTCATTACTTTTTTCTCGGTTTAATGATAGTAACCATTCTGCCTTTTTAGGATCCTCGAAATATTTGGTCCAATTGCGACAGACGCCGAAAGTGATGGTAGAATTCGTATCGTTGAAAGCAACTAAGAGTTTGTTGTTTTCGTGGATGAAAAGCCCGTTGCGAACATTGTCATCTGGGGCCAATACCATTGCAGCAGGTCCGATGATTTTTTCCGGTAACGAGCCCTCAGGTTTTGATATTATTATACTATCAAAACCTAGTTCTTTTAGGAACTGTAATGTTATCATGGATTTGGGGTTTTGGATTTTTTTTGTACTATAGCTAATTTCTTTGAAATATCAATCTTTTGCATGAGCTCTTTTCCAATCATTATTTTCCTAATTTGATCTTGAGATTGTCTATCATGTCTTTGGACATAGCATCCAAATCGTATTCCGGTTTCCGATTCCGATCTTTTTGAGCGACACTATCATCGATAGATGCTGGCCGAGAGTCGGCTATTTTCTGTCTGAAATCAGGTGCGTACGTACACGTCAATTCTGGTATGTATTTGCGTACATTCTCTTCCAGTTCTTTCGCTGAAAATGAGAATGCTGTCAGATTGTAGCTTGTATGGATCTTTATGGCAGAAGCATCTGCCTCCATGATATCGATAGTCGCTTTGACGGCATCTGGCATATACATCATAGGAAGTGTCGTATTCTCGTTCACGAAGAATTCATATGATCATTTTTCTATCGCGTCGTAATATATGGCGACTGCATAGTCTGTCGTTCCGCCTCCTGGTAGGGTCTTTCGGCTGATGATTCATGGATATCTCAAGCTTCTTGTGTCTAAGCCGTATTTTTCATGATAATATTGGCATAATAATTCTCCTGTGACTTTGGTGGCTCCATACATGGTTGTCGGATCCATAGGAGTGAATTGCGGTGTGTGGATTCTAGGCGTATTTGGCCCAAATGCTGCGATGGAACTTGGTCGAAAAAATTTCTTTATCTTGTATTCGACAGCAAGATCCAACATGATTTTCAATCCATTGACATTCACATTTCGTGCGAGATTGGGATCTTTTTCTCCGGTTGCAGACAAAACCCCCACGAGATGGTAGATGATGTCTATATCATATTTCTGAATCAATTCTCTCATTCTTTCTTTGTCTGTCACATCTGCAATTTCAAACGGTCATTCCGTCAATAATTCTCCTGTCGGTTTTGTCTTGTTCCCTATAGCAATAACATTTTCCCCTCCGTAGATTTTTCTCAGTGTAGGGACTAATTCTGATCCGATTTGTCCTGTAGCGCCAGTTACTAAGATTCTTGCCATGATATAGTGATAAATATATAAAACTTATTCGCATTGTTGGGTGCAGACTTTGAGTGTCTTATTGTTGATTAGTGCATCCGCTATCTTTTTGTTTGCGCTTTTGAGGATTCTGCAGAAGGTGGGAGCAGAGATCTTCATCTTTTTCGCTGCCTCGATCATGGTGATATTCCCATAATCGTAGAGTCTTATCGCTTCAAATTCGTCGATTCATAACTCTATAACATTTGTGTTTCATGATGACAACGTTGGCCCAAAGAGCTGACAGATGGGGACGCAACTTATTTTTCTTGTCTTTTTTGTTCTTGCCATAGTATATGATAAATTGATAAATGGTGCTAATGTTTTATTATCTTAAGCAATTCTTCCTGAACCTCTTCTTTGGTTCCTCCGGCTTGGATGATTTTATCTCCGAAGACTGTCCATATCGCTTGGACTCATTGGTAGATGACCATGAGTTTACCATCAAGCGTTGCTAGTCACTCTTCTTTTGCAACATCCAATAATGGCGTAGTTTGCGTCTTGGTGAGGTTGATATCGCTTATGATAAGCTTTGGATTTTTTGCTTTCAATTTCTCCAATATCGTTTTTGTGTCAGCGATGTTTTTTTCTGTTCCTCATGCTGTGGATGTCAATCATGAATACATTGCGAAATCTCCATCCGCTCATTTGGTGGAAAGATTGATGATAGCATCTATATGTTTATCTTGCAGATCAAAGATCATATGTTCGTCTCCAGCGATCGCAATGTCTTGTTTTACTTCATTCAGATTGTCTGCTATATGCTGTGCCTTCTCTTTTGTCCTATTGAGTATGATGATGCTACCTGCTCATCTATTAGCCAACTCCAATGCTATTCCTCTTGCAGTCCCTCCTGCTCAGAGTATGATGATATGTTTATTTGTTAAACTTTCTCCTATTTCCTTGAATTTGTTCGCTAGACTATCTGTATATCCGGAAGCATCTGAATTTGCTCAGTGGATCTCATCTCCAAAATGTGCTATGAAATTGATGGATTGCATCTCGTCAGCTACAGGATTTATGAATCCGTATGGCTTTTCTTTTACGGTCTTTCGTCATGTATCCTTGAAACCGACACCAAGTCCTCCTCAAATATACTTATCGTTTTTTTGGAGCATATCCAATATCTTTTCGAAATCATTAGGATCAGCGACAACGAATGCTGTCTTGATATCTAGATCATACTTGTTCGCTATATGGTTCCACATCTTAGGTGTGATTCCTGCATAATCGTGATTGATGAATGCTATAGAGAAATTCTTTGCCTGTAAAAGTTCATCGATGTTTTTTACGTTGTTTTCAGGTAATTCTGCAAATTGTATACGTCATGAGGTAAATCGTTCTTTTATCTCGCTTGCATTGTCTACGAGGTTGCTGCTGTCTATGCCTTTTACTTCTATCTTGGTGATGATCTCTGGATCCCTGTCATAGATGTTCTTGATATATTTCGCTACATCTTCCGGTGATTGTACGTATGATAGGCTATGTTCAAAATCGCTTTGGGTAAGCTCTTTTTTTTCTAGCACTTTTATGGCTTGTATTTTGACTAATTTTACGATATCGGAGAATTTTGGAGCGATATTCTCTAGATCATTTCATGGCTTATCTATGATTCTTAGCTTTACTACTTCTCCAGGGATGAATCACTTTTTTTGCGGATAGGTCCTGTCATCTGGTCTGAAAATGGTCAATAGGTCTTTTGTGTGAAAATCATTTTCGTCTTCTCGTCTGAGTCCAATCTCGTTTCTGTCTGTACACATGATGAAATATATACTATATAAAAAAGCAAACACATTTTTTTGTGTTCACTTCATATTGAAATATATTTCATAATCAAGAGTATTTTTTATTCTCGTCTTCCGGCTATGTGGAAACCGCATTTTGGACATTTCCCATCTTTGAAGTCGGGGTTTTTTCTGAGAGAGAAACATAATCTTTCGATAATTTTGAGTCCGCATTTCGGACAGATAGTGCCCTCATGGCCATTATTCCGGATATTGCCCATATAGATATAGTTCAATCCGACTTTTTTTCCGATATCGTATCATTTTTGTAACATTTCTATCGGCGTGTTAGGCGCATCTAACATCTTGTATGCGGGATAGAATGCTGAGAGGTGCCATGGCATATCTGGTGATATGGTATAGATAAATTTCGCTATGCCTTCCAGATATTCATCTTTGTCATTATATCCTGGAATTACTAATGTCGTAACTTCAGTCCAGATATTGTGTTTTCGGAACCGTTTCACATTATCCAATACTGGTTGTAATCTCGCTCCGCAGATATCCTTGTAAAAATCTTCGGTATATGCTTTGATATCGATGTTGACTGCATCGATAAGTTTTTCTATTTTTTTACGGCATTCTTTGGACATGAATCCGTTCGTTACTCGGACATTTTTGATTCATGCTTTCTTAGCTAATTTCATCGTGTCGTAGGCATATTCAAAGAAAATGGTCGGTTCGTTGTATGTGTAGGCAATACTTTTTATATTGTTGTCTATGCAGTAATTGACAATCTTTTCTGGTGGTCGTGATTCGCCTTCGTTGATGATGTCAGGAAATGCTTTTGCTTGCGACATCTGTCGATTCTGGCAGAATTTACAGGTGAAATTGCATCCTGCAGTACCGAAGGAGAAGATATCCGTTCCCGGAAAAAAATGATAGAGTGGCTTTTTCTCCATAGGATCGATATGGACGCCTAATGCTTTTCCATAGACAAGCAACTCCATTTTTCATCATATATTTTTATGTACTCCACAACGTCAGGTATCCTCTGGCGCTATGGCACAATAATGATTGCAGATTTGGCAAGCTATATTTTGATTAGGCAATGCTTTGTACAAAGCTGTTTTTTTTGGCATATGCTCTATATAGTGATAAATACAATGAAAAACAATGATTTTTGAATATAGTATTGAAAGCAAGTAGCTTTTCCTTTTTACGAGAAAATTTTATTCCTTTCCCAAAAGAATAAAACTGAATTTTTCAAGAATGCTTATAGCTCATAAATTGTTATCTATGAAGCTTCTTAATTTATTCCTTTTATGTTATGAGTTGTTGAATGAATGTATCATGTCCCGCAACCATTTTCAATTTTTTTGCATCTTCGAACTTCATGATTTTCACTGTTTTGGCATCATCTCCGGCTTTTGGTGTTCATGAAATAATATCGGCGATATATACTATCGAAATGATGTGATAACGAGGATCTCTTTTGGGATCACTCATCACTCCTGCTAATTTCCTGATTTTTACGGTAACGCCTATCTCTTCTTTCATTTCTCTCATCAATGCATGTTCGGTCGTCTCTCCATAGTCTACGAACCCTCCCGGCAATGCATATCAGAGAGGTTCGTTTTTCCTTTTGATGATGACGATTTTTTTGTCTTTGGTGAAGATGATACCATCGACCGCCAATGATGGTCAAATACGCTCTGTATGATAATAGTTGACTAATCTTTTTGCTGCATTGATGTGATGTAAATAGAGGAGTATCTGCCCTGGGACGAGTTGTTTCAATCCTTCCGTATCGTTGATATATAACATATGCCTGATTGCTGTGGATTTGATGTCTTTGGTGATTTTCAATGACAGGACTCCGTATTTTGTCTTTTTGAATATTCCACTGGTTCGCGGGTTTCCGCTGATAACGGTGTCGAAATTCGGTACATTGTTGATGATATAATTCTTCCGATCTGCATCACTGTCGAAATCCGGCAATGCATAGATGGTAAATTTGATATTCAGTGCTTTCAGTATCTTGGAGATCATTGTTTTTCTTTCTTCGTAAGTGAATGGATTTTCTACCGTATGCTCTTTGTTGGAAGATCATATGCCTATGATAAATTCCGTTATCCCCTTTCTCCTTGCTTGATTCAAGGCGTCTATATGTCCGTAATGAAATGGCTGGAAACGACCGATGAACAATCATGTTTTTTGTTTCATAGGAAAATATTAGGGATAAATCTTGTGGAGAGTATATCCATTATATGGCTATTTACAATAATATGTCTCTATCGACTTATTTGCATGTATGGCGTGCAAGATGTTGAAAACCTATTATTTCTGTCTTATCTTCTATTCATTGCTTTTTGAGTAAAGATAAGAATTTTTCAAATATTTTTACGGTAGCCATAACATCGCCCATAGCTCTATGGGCGCTTTCGTTGGTGATATTGAAATGTTGACATAGGCATTCCAAGCGTTTACTCGGTAATTCTGGTAGTAGCCTATTGGCTAATTTTCTTGTGCAAAGCGTGTGATTCTTTATCGATGTATTGAGATGATATATCCCGTTGTGATTAAGAAATCCATAATCAAATGTTGCGTTATGGGCTACAAGAATATGATCTCCCAAAAAATCGAAAAATTCCGGCAATGCTTTATCTATAGTCGGAGCATCTTGTACCATATCATTGGTTATCCCTGTGAGGTGAGTAATGAATCATGGTATAGGAGTCTGTGGATTTATTAGGGTCTGGAATGTTTTCACTATTTGTTCTCCATCGAATTGAACGGCTGCTATTTCAGTGATATGATGTCTGTCTTTGCTTAGTCCGGTCGTTTCGATATCGACGATAACATAGTGCTTGGTATCCATCTTGTTGTATATAGGTAAATACGTTTTTTTAAAAAACAGGACCGGCAGGAATTGAACCCGCGACGCGGAGCTTTGGAGACTCCCGCTCTACCACTGAGCTACGGTCCTATTTTAGTTCGTTAGCCTCTTTACCACTGATCCTCACTAAAGGCGGGCATGTACGGCTATTATTTCTTTTTTTGTCCAAACAATAAGCCTGATTCTGTATAAAGTATAATATATCTAACCCGGCTTGTAGCCAGGATATCGCACTTTCTCGCACGAGGCGGGTAAGCTTGCACCAGGTATGGTTTACCACTCGAATCCTTATCAGGGAAACTGAGGAGAGGTAGAGTTGCGAACAACCCATCCTCGCGTTGCATCTTTTGCCAAAAGGCTAGTTTACGTTTCTGTGGCACTTTCATTTGGTCTTACGACATCCAGCATCTGTAAGATGCTACCTGTTTTTTGGTGTCAGGACTTTCCTCCCTTGATGTAATCGAGGGTAATACTGTATTTGGACTTGTGTCTTTTAGTGAAATATTCCGTAATTTCAATTGAATTCTTAATTCTTTAATAGTTCTATCTCTTTAACTCTTGCTATTCGTTTAACTATTTCAAATCGAAGTACGCTAAGGAATCATACTCCTATTGCTATGAGAAAATATCTTATGTCCATGGAGACGAAATGGAAGAGGTTTGCTATGGCAGGAACATATACCATCAAGATTATACATGTTAGCGTTCCGATTATTATCGGGAACAATGCTTTATTTTTTATTCTAAGCATGTGTGCTATGCTGTGTGTCCGTGAACGATTGACGAGAATCAGAGATATGTTTGCTATGACTAGAGAGACAAAAGCTCCTGTATTGGCTATTGTTTCCGGTTGTCCTATTCGAAGCATGACTTGATGAAACGTAATTATCGTAGCAAGCACTATCAATCATTGTAATACGCTGAACAATAATGTCCTTTTCCCAAAGAGCGATTCTTTTGGATTGCGTGGTTTGCGTGACATAATATTCTCTTCTTCTTTTTCTCATTCAAAAATAACGGAACATGCAGGATCTATTATGAGCTCCATGAATACGACATGGATAGGATAGAGGATGATTGGTCGTCATAGGAAGATAGGGAGCACAATCATACCTGCATATGGGATATGAACACTAACGATATACGCCATCGCCTTCTTGAGGTTATCGAAGATTTTTCTTCCCATCCTGACACCATGGACGATTGATGAAAAATCATCATCCAATAATACTATCGCTGAGGATTCTCTTGCGACATCTGTTCCTCTTTGTCCCATAGCTACTCCGATATGTGCTGATTTCAGTGCTGGTGCATCGTTTACTCCGTCTCCGGTCATCGCTACGAAGTGTCATTGTTTCTTTAGGAGGTTGATGATGATCAGTTTCTCTTCCGGTGCAACCCTTGCGAGGATATTTGCTTTTGATATCTTTTTGAGGAGCTCTTTTTCTGAAAGATGAGTTAGCTCTTCTCCTAAAATCACATATTCAGGATTCGCCAATCCTATCTCTTTGGCGATATGTTGTGCAGTAGTTGGATAATCTCCTGTAATCATGATTACTCTAATCCCTGCGCGATAACATTCTTTTATAGCTTGAGGTACGGTCTCTCTGATGGGGTCTATCCGTCCTATGAGTCCTATGAATTCATAAGTTAAATCTTTTTGCGATTTTGGCAGTCTGTTTCCTTTGAATTTCGCTTTTGCTACCCCTAACACTCTCAATCATTCTTTTGCCATACTCTCAAACTGCTGCATGATTATCTTTTTCTTTTTGCTTTCGATATTGCAAAGTTCAAGTATCGCTTCTGGAGCTCCTTTACTTGCTATGGTCAGGTGATCGTTTTTTGGTTCTTTCCGTGCATGCGAAAGGGCAAGCAGTTCTTTGGTGAGCGGATATTCTTGGATGAGCGTAAAGTCGTGAATGTGTTCAGGATCTATTTTTGGTCAAAGTTGCATCAATGCTTTTTCCATGGGATCAAACGGATCTTTTTTGCTTGCCAATATTCCGTATTCAATAAGTCTATGAAATGTTTCTGGAATCTCTTCGTTATCCTTGATATCAAAGAATTTCCCTTCTGTATATAATCTTCTTACTGTCATTTTGTTCCGTGTGATTGTCCCTGTTTTATCACTACATAATACGGTCGCTGCTCATAGTGTCTCTACTGCTGCCATTTTTCTGGTGAGTACGTTCTTTTTGGACATCCTCCATGCACCTATAGCCAGGAATACCGTCAAGACGATAGGAAATTCTTCAGGGAGAATGCCCATCGCAAGTGTCAGTCAGGAAAGCAATCCTTGTATCCAGTCCTTATTTATGAAACCATATGCCAATACTATTGTCGTACATAAGAGTACTGCTATGATAAATGCTCCTATGACTATCTTCTTGACTTGTTTCTGGAGCGTTGTTTTCTCTGTAGTGATATCTCCCAATGCTTTTCCTATGCGTCCCATCTCTGTGTTTGTCCCTATTGATATGACTTTTACTACGCATTGTCCCTGGACCATCATGGTTCATGAGAATACAAAGGGTTGATCATCTCCACCAGCTCTGAAATGCTCGTAGTTTATTTTTTCTGATGCGTTTTTTCTTACCGGTACAGACTCTCCTGTCAATAATGATTCGTCTACGCTGCAATTTCTGCTCCATAAGACAATACAGTCTGCGGGAACTTTATCTCATTCGTTCAGGATAATGATATCATCCTTTACGACTTCTCTTCCAGGGATTCTTATTTGCTCTCCATTTCTAATTACTAGGGCTCTCGGGCTGGAAAGGTCTTTCAATGCTTCTATCGCTCTTTCCGTCTTGTTTTCTTGATATATAGATAACGTTATGATGAATACGATTGATGAAAGAAGAATGATCGCTTCCTGAGTGTCTCCTAAAAAAAGATATAAGGTTCCGCAAGCTATGAGCAGCAAGAGCATGGGTTCTTGAATAACATCCCAAACGATTTGCAAAAAATTCTTCTTTTTTGTCGAAGGCAATTCGTTGTATCCATCTCTGGCTATTCTCTCTTTTACTTCCTTATGAGAAAGTCATTGCAGTGCTTTTACTTCCTCTTCGGTCATCAAGGTCATATTCTTTTTTTTGTATAAAAAACATATGTTTCTTTGGTATACTATTTTCTGATTAATTATCAAATAGTTCTTGCATTTGTGATATAAAACAGTTATATAATGATGTTCTTTATTTTTCTCTTATTTTTCTCATGAAAAACATCAAGAACGCTGAAAATCTCAGAAAAATCTCTTGGATCCTTTTGGTTATCGGATGAATCAATCGAGGATTACGAGGATTGTTCAACTTTGATATCATAAGACTTATCTTTGGCTATGGCTTTTTTGCTCGCATCATCTATGTATTGGTCGGGCTTGCTACTGTCTATATTCTTATGAATCCTGAAAAAAAGACTCTCCATATGCCACTTAGAAAATAATATATCGTTAGTATTCTTTTAGGCGCTATTTTTTCTCTATGTCTATACAGGCTGATACTGTTCAGATCCATGATTCTCGAAAATCCGTTTTGGCTGATGAGTTTGCTAAGACATATTTCGCTCAGATCAAGGAAACGCTTCTGAAGGAGAAGGCTGTAGGTCATATCATCTATCCTAAATGATCGGATATTTTCAATGCATTTAATCTGACTCCTTTTGATAAGGTTAGAATCGTCATTCTTGGACAGGATCCGTATCATGGGGAATGAGAGGCGCATGGATTGTGTTTCTCTGTACAAGACGGAGTAAGACAGCCGCCTTCATTGAAAAATATCTTCAAGGAACTTCAGGATGATTTAGGAATCCATCCACCTGTGAGCTGAAATCTGACTAAACGGGCAGAGCAGTGAGTATTTCTGTTGAACGCTAGTCTTACGGTCATGAAAGATACTCCGAATTCTCATAAGGATATTTGATGGCATATTTTCACTGATGCAGTTATCAAGACTATTTCAGACAAAAAACAATGAATCATATTCCTGTTACGATGAGCATTCGCTCAAAAGAAAAAAGAACTTATAGACACAAGTAGACATATTGTTTTGGAAGCTCCGCATCCGTCTCCATTCAGTGTTCATAAGGGGTTCTTTGGATGTAAGCACTTTTCCAAGGTTAATGAAATCCTAAGATGAAGAGGAGAGCGTGAGATTAATCGGGATTTAAAATAAATTGAAATATTGAGAGAGCTTTTTATCTTTTGCTTGTTGGCATGAAGCTTCCAGATAATATATATATCATTGGTTGATTTGGGAGCGGAAAATCTTCTCTTGCGAAAAAAATAAGCAAAATAAAAAATATTCCGTATTTTGACTTGGATGATATCAGGTGGGTAAAAAAATATTCACATAAATTATCTGATAGTGAAAGAAAAGATAAATTAGTAGATATCCTTGCATGATATCAAAAACGAATAATCGAATGATGCGTTATTGATTGGGCGGATATATGTTATACCTCAGCTGATCTTGTTGTTCTTTTAAAGATTCCTTGATATCTCGCTGCTTGGAGGATACTGAAAAGGTATATATCTCGTTTGTTATATTGAAAACATACTTGAACGTTTTTTTGAACGCTCTCTTATGTATCGAGCGTATATGTATTATCAGAAACCGAAAGGAAAATATTCTTTTGATAGGCATCTGAAGGATTGTAAAAAGTATGCATGTAGGTATATTATCATCCGTGATGCAAAAGAAATTCTGCAATAATCCTGTCAAAAATTTCCTTGACAAACTTTAGGAGAAGAATAGTATGATTGTTGAGATTGTACTATTTTTTATTTAGGACTATGGATATGACTACATTGAAATTTGATGCAATAGCTACCAAAGCTTTGGAGACCATGGAATATACTAGTAAACATATTTTTTTGACGGGAAAAGCAGGGACGGGAAAATCTACTTTGCTTATGCATTTCCTCGAAATGACCAAAAAAAATATTGTGCTTCTTGCTCCTACAGGAGTCGCTGCACTTAATATCTGATGAGCTACCTTGCATTCATTTTTTGGATTTCCGCCGACATTGACGCTCAAAAAAGCTAAACAAGAAGCTAAATTCCAGATAGGAGATCCGAAATTCACCGAGCTCGATACTATCGTGATAGATGAAATTTCTATGGTGAGAGCTGATATGATGGATTGTATTCATGAATTCCTCAAGATAGTGAGATGATCTACACTGCCGTTTGGCGGCGTTCAGCTTATCATGATTGGTGATTTATATCAGTTGCCGCCGGTAGTGACAAAATTCGAAAAAGAGTTTTTCCAAAAAGAATATCCGAGTCCGTATTTTTTCGATGCGAAGATCATGAAGAAGAAAGCCTTTAGTATAGAGTTTATCGAGCTCGAAAAAGTCTATCGTCAATCGGATCAGAAATTTATAGATATTCTGAATGCGATTAGGACCAAAACACTTACTGACAAACATCTGAATTTGCTCAATACTCGTGTGACGGAAGATATCGATATCGCTGATGGAATGGTGTATCTTGCAGGTACCAATGCTATCGTCGATACGATCAATCAGATGTATCTTGCAGATATAGATATACGTGCAGTCAATTTCAAAGCTACGTCCAAGGGTGAGATGCAGGGTAGGCAGCTCCCTGCCGATGCAAAGCTTGTCCTGAAAAAATGAGCGCAAGTGATGTTTGTAGCCAACGATCCTGATGGTCGTCGGGTTAATGGTACCCTTGGTAAGATCACTTTTCTCAAAAAAGATCGCGTTGTCGTGCAGATCTATGGAGGAGAGGAGGTAGAGGTCAAACCTCATACCTGGAGAGTCTCTCAATATGAATACAATCCGAGCAAAAAACGTCTGGATGTGCTTACCGTCGGTTCGTTTACTCAATTGCCGCTTACGCTCGCTTGGGCAGTGACGATTCATAAGAGTCAGGGAAAAACCTTCGATAAGGTCATTATCGATTTGAGCTCTGGCATATTCGCTCATGGACAATCCTATGTTGCATTGAGTCGTTGTCGTACCTTAGAAGGGATATTGCTCACTACTCAGGTCAATCATAGCCATATCAGATTGGATTATTGTGTCGTCAGGTTTGTCGCAGAAATGCGCTGTACTAGGCCTGAGCTTTTGTTATCTACCGACAAGAAAGTTGCATTGTTCTCTCAAGTCATTGCTGAGAAGTGATGTGCGTATATGACCTATGTAAAATCTCAAGATACTAGTGCTCGTAGGTTGTTTGAGCCGTATGAAGTCGGCATGATGGAGTATGAATGATCGAGTTTTTTGTGAGTGAAATGATACTGTCATACCCAAAAAGGCGAAAGGGTATTTAGGATAGATAGGATTTTGGAACTGGAAAAAGCCTAAAAAATATTATTGTTTTTGTTTTGTACATGTGTACTATATTTGCATGATGGATTTGAAAACCGCACTCAAGACAACACCGAAATACATCAAAAAACTCGCTGACGAATGAATCACGTCCGTGAAAGATTTTCTGCAATATTTCCCGAGAGCGTACGAGGACAGATCTACGATAAGAAATTTACATGAATTGATCTTCAATGAAAAAGGCATTACTGCTACCAAAGGGAAGATTATCGAGAAAAAAATATATATGAGATGAGGTAGGAGGGTCTATGATATGAAATTTGTCGATCCTGTAGGGAATATGTGATATATCACTATTTTTAACTCAGGCTTTATGGCGAGCAAGTTGCATGAAGAGAAATGGTATATTATAGTTGGTAAGCCAAATATAAAATATGGCAGGATTACATTTTCCCATCCGGATGTCGTAGAGACAGAAGCACCTGAAAATGAAATGATGAATGATGAATGATGAATGATGAATGATGATGGTAAACCTGTAACTTGAAATTCACAAGCTGTAACTGAAGTTTATAATAGCGGAAGGATATTTCCTATCTATCCGGAGCTGATGGGAATCAAAGCAGGATGGTTCGCTCAAAAGATGCGAAATTTGATGGACAAAGTTGACGACATTTTTCACGAGTACTTACCTAATGAATTACTGCAAAAATTCTGATTGATGGGGGTGCAGGAGACGATTAAGGCAATGCACTATCCTGAGAGCTTCGACCAACAAAAACAAGCGAATTTGAGGATCTTTTTTGATAGGCTGCTCAGAATCCAACTCTATTCTCTTATGAATCGCAATGACTATCAACAAAATAATTCACTGACCGGTGGTGAGGTCATCGATCGAACTATCGTCAAGGATATTCTTGCTGCATTACCGTTTGAACTTACCACTGCACAGAAAAAAGTCATTAAGCAACTTACTGAAAACATTCATGAACCTAAGCCTATGTTGAGGTTATTGCAATGAGATGTGGGGAGTGGAAAGACCGTGGTTGCTGCTGCGTCAGCATATTATACGCACAAAAAATTCGGAGGGCAGTCTGTATTCTTAGCTCCACTTGAAGTCTTAGCTAATCAACATTATAAGACTTTAGCAAAATTGCTTATGCCATTGTGATTGAGAGTTGAGTTACTTACCTGATCGGTGCCAAAGGCTCAAAAAGACAAGATCAAACAAGATTTGGCTGAAGGAAGAATCCATACTATAGTATGAACTCATGCTGTTATTCAGGAAGATATCCAATTCAAGCAATTACAGTTTGTCGTCATTGATGAACAGCATAAGTTTTGAGTCAAACAAAGAGCATTCTTCAAAAAGTTTTGAGCGCCGCATATCTTGCAGATGAGTGCAACCCCGATACCGAGATCTATGGCATTAGCATTTTTCTGAGAATTCGATGTGAGTGTTATCGATGAGATGCCCGTGGGAAGAAAGCCCATCATCACCAAAGTTATTTCTGAAAAAGAATATGTAAAATTGAAACCGCGAATTCTTGATCATATCAATAAGGGCCAGAAGGTATTTATAGTTACCCCATTGATTGAAGAGTCGGAAAAGATGGAAACTTTAAAGGCTGCTACAGTAGAATTCGAAGAGGTGAAAACATTGTATCCGGAACTGAAAGGGAAAATAGGACTTCTCCATGGTAAAATGAGTTCTAAGGAAAAAGATGAAGTAATGCAGGACTTCAAATCGTGAAAAATATGTCTACTTGTGTCTACTACAGTTATTGAAGTATGAGTTGATATACCAGAAGCAACTATTATGGTCATCAAAAATGCTGAAAGATTCGGATTGTCGCAATTGCATCAGTTGAGGGGGAGAATAGGAAGGTCGGATATTCAGTCGTATTGTTTTTTGGAAACTAAGAGTAAGGCTGGTGACATAGGTAAGAGATTAAAAGCTATGGAAGA
This sequence comes from uncultured Candidatus Peribacteria bacterium, assembly GCA_964542965.1. Lineage (GTDB taxonomy): Bacteria > Patescibacteriota > Gracilibacteria > Absconditabacterales > Absconditicoccaceae > CAJBLF01. The sequence continues at coordinate 58,802 of CAZIVH010000001.1, forward strand.
TACCAATGATGGATTTAAGCTTGCTGAATTAGATCTTCAGCATCGTGGAGCAGGACAGATTCTTGGTACGATGCAGTCCGGAGAAAGCGATATTCCCCTGGAAATATTGTCAGATCTTAAATTTTTGGAAGATATTCAGGAAGGAGCAAAATGGCTGTTGGAAAAATATCCAAAATTGGATTGATTGCCTTGATTGAAAAAATATTTGGAGGAAAAAATGGGGGATATCTTGGCATAAAAAAATGAGCTGAATATCAGCTCACTATCTTCTTGATGCTTCGTGATATCATGAAGCTTTTTTCATTCTTTTAGATACTCGGCATCATATTCATTTGTATCTGGAGGCATGGTAGTGGGAAGAAAAGCATCCCAGACTATCTTCTTTTCGTGATTGTAGATTCTCAGGAATGAATATATGTCTGATCGTGTTTCCTCTCCTTTTTTGATTAATTCATCCTTATTTTTTGATCTTCCCATCGCTGTAGCGTTATCCATATAAGGACCATTGGCTATGAGGACGAATTCTCCTTTCCTTGGAATATCATTGTATGTCCATATGCCCGTTAATCCATCGAATTCTTTTCCGTTCTCTTTTGTTTTCATATAGTTTTATGTTTGTTTTTTCTATGTGTATGAAAATCTAAGATAAAATCAATGATTTCCTATTTCTATATTTTTGGGCTTTTTATTGAAATCCATCCTTGTTTTCATATATTTGGGAGGTAATGTTTTATTTGATATTTTTTTCGTACTATGAAAAAGTGATTTCGATTCATATTATTCTTTGTGTTGCTTGTTTCATGAGCTCTTCAACTCTACAAAACCATGAGTGTGCAGGATGATGTCATTGAAGTCGTGCGTGATACCAAAGAGGTTCCGTTAAACGATTTTCTGAAACAATATAAAGACGGAGTATTCACTAAAATTGTTCTTGAAGATGAGACTTCTCTCAAGTGATATGAATATCTAGAGACTGGTGCTTCTGTCTCTTTTATGACCATAAAAAAACATCTTGTAGAACAATATACGAATGTCTTTGAAACAAAGAAACCCCTAGGGACTTCATTGAGCGATCTGTGAATTTCCATGACATGAGCAGTTACCGTTGATGTGAAATTCAACGAAGCGTCTCGATGGTCAAAATTATTGTCTGAAGTCTGACCTTTGCTTCTTTTTTTCGTGATTTTCATACTTGTCTTGAAATTCGCTATGCCTAAGTGATGAGGAGCGTTCCCCTTTAGCGTGAAGGCTGGCAAACTCAATAATTCCAAAACCATTAAGACAAAATTTACCGATGTTGCTGGCATGGAAGAAGTGAAGATGGAACTTTCAGAGATGGTAGATTATCTCAAAAATCCTGCAAAATATCATAAAGTCTGAGCAAGACATCCTAAGTGAGTTTTGTTATATGGGCAGCCATGATCTGGTAAGACTTTGCTTGCAAGAGCGGTTGCATGAGAATCGAATGTCCCATTTTTCTCTGTTTCCGGCTCTGAGTTTATGGAAATGCTCGTAGGTATGTGAGCAGCTAAGGTGAGAGAGCTTTTTGGAAAGGCGAAAGCGGTCGGCAGGGCTATTATCTTTATCGATGAGATCGATGCTATAGGGAAAAAAAGAGGAGTAGGATATACATGAGGGCATCAAGAACAAGAACAGACATTGAATCAGATTCTGACTGAAATGGACGGATTTGATAATACCACACAGATTATCGTGATCGCTGCTACCAATAGACCTGATGTTTTGGATCCTGCATTGCTTAGAGCGTGAAGATTTGATAGGAAAGTATATGTCTCTGAGCCTACTCATGAGGAAAGAGTGCTCATCTTCAATTATTATCTGAAATGAAAAAAGGTGGATAAATCCGTAAATGTAGCTTCTTTGGCTAAAAGAACCAGTGGATTGGTGGGCGCTGATATTGAGAATATCGTCAATGAGGCTGCGCTCAAAGAAGCCAAGGAAAATAGGAATATTCTTGATCAGAATGATTTTGAATACGCATTGGAGAAAGTAATTATGGGCCCTGAGAAAAAAGTGAAATCCATGAAAGAGAACGAAAAAAAGATCATAGCGTTCCATGAGTTGGGGCATGCGGTAACTTCGCATATGCTGCCTAATGCTGATCCTGTGGAAAAGATATCCATAGTCCGCAGAGGACATGCATTATGAGTGACATGGATCATGCCTAACGAAGATATGTATCTCAATTCAAAGGCCAAGTTTCTGGATGAAGTCGTATCTTTGCTTGGATGAAGAGCTGCTGAAGAGATATTCTTTGGCGCAGACAATATTACGACAGGAGCATCCAATGATTTTGAAAAAGCTACCGAAATTATCACCAATATGATCGTAAAATACGGTATGGATAAGGAACTTGGACCGGTATCCTATTATGATAAAAATCAGCAGGATTATCCTGGATTCAAGACTTATAGCGAAAAAACAGCACAGATTATCGATGAAAAAGTAAAGAAATATATCGCCGATTGCTATGAACAGTCCAAAAAGCTTATCATACAGCACAAGTGATTGATAGAGAAGCTTTCTGCGGTACTTCTGGATAAAGAATATCTTACGAAGGAAGAATTCGAATCCATGATCGCTACTTTTTCCAAACCAAAAGCTAAAAGCCAAAAGGTAAAAGCTTAAACCCAAAAGTTAACAAGTGTCTTGATAGTTATTCCTTTATACTTTGTACTCAAATATGGCAAAACATGCGTATGTGCTCGATCGATATACCAATAAGAATGTACTCATCAAAAATGTTGATGATGAAATGTTCGCTAAACTCAGACATGGAGATAAGATAGTCTATTCTGCTACTGATCAGACATGAACCAGTAAGCAAACCGTATGAACATATTTAGCTCATGAAATTGTTACGGATAGGCAGGGTACTTTTGATAAGGTCCTTGAAGGCGATGATAAGGAATTCTTTGAAGAACAACAGAGGCTTGCATTGGATATCTTTCCGTTGTTCAAGAAACTGTTCAAAAAGTATTTTCCTGACTCTATTCCTGTTACAGCGAGATATCAAATATTCGGCGATCAGCTCTATTTCTATTTTTATTCGGAGGAGAGATACGTGTTTACCGATTTCGTCAAGGAATTTAGACAAGAGCTAGGGAAAAATATCTTCTTATTTCAGATAGGGGCAAGGGATATGATAAAGATGTCTCCTGGCGCAGATAATCTTCCTTGTTGAGCTGATGGTGTTATCCCTATGCATTGCAAAACAAGCTTACCTCTTCCTAGTGTAGAGATGGAAAATCTGGTTATGCAAAATCTGGAAGGAAGGGATATCGAAAAATTAAAGTGAAGGTGTGGAAAATTGAAATGTTCATTGATCTACGAATTGGAGACATATATTGAAGAAAGCAAAAAATTCCCTCCTAAGTGAGCGTATGTGGAAAACAAATGAAACGAGGTCTGTGGAACCGTTGCTTCTTTTAACATCATGAATGGAGATGTCACTGTGAGGACTAAGGAGGGTGTGACGGTAAGGATCCCTTATACTACCATCAAAAAAATCAAATTGCCTTCTAAGTCTGAAGAAAACACAATGGATGTTACTCCATGACAGAAGCACGAAGAAAGAAAATCATATGATCATACAAAAACACCTTCCCCAAGACCTGTAGCTAACAAGTAATTTTATTCTGTTATTGATTCGTGATGCTAAAGATATCGGTTCTGTTATGGATGCTTTTGACCATTATTCTGATTACTTTGCCCGTAGGATTGCTTTCGTTTTTCTTTTCCAAGAAAATATTCAAAAAGCTGACCCATCTTCTCTGAAAAATCGATACGTTTGACGCGTTGATGAGATTCAAGAGGGAAATGGTCTATTTGTATAGAAAAAAATTCACTGCACTCAAACATCGCGTCAATGAAGAAAAGATAGAGTATATCAAGCATGACGAGCAATCTTTCCTTAATACCATAGAGGATATCATAAAACCCAAGGCTTCTTCTTCCCATCATCCTGAGACAGAAGTCGTGATTGATGATGAAGAGTGAAGAATGACATTGATCAAAAAAAGAAAGCTCTTGGAGAAGATCATCTATGAAGCGCTTGGCTTGAGAAAAGAAGGGAAACTTGATGAATATGAAAAGAAAATCATAGAAGGTTTGGCTATCGATCCTAACGATAAAGATCTGAATAAGCTTCTGGCTGACCTCTATTTCACTATGGGTAATCATAAAAAAGCCCTGCCTATCCTCAAAAAGATTGTAGAGATGGATCCTAATGATCATAAGGCGATCTGGCAGATCGGTGAAATCTATTTGACTTCCGGAGACTTCGATATCGCTGAACTGCTTATCCAAAAAGCCATCGGTATCAATCCTACTAATCCTAAATATTATATCAGCATGGTGGAATTGATGTACAATACTGATAGGAAACATGATGCTATCGTGGAAATGGAAAAAGTCATCAAACTTAGGCCTACAAATTCTGCATATATGCTTACATTAGCTGATCTCTATCAGGAAGTGAACGATATGGATAATGCGAAAAAATATTATTTCAGAGTGCTTGAATACGAGCCATCAAACGATAAAGCTAAGAAAAAATTGAAAGAACTTGTCGTAGAATAAAACATAAGCTTAGATCGTAGATAATGCAAAAAATAAAAACATAAATATCACATATAGTCTGATAGTTTTATGTTTTTTTGTTTGCTATGCTTGCTTCCTATTATCAGGTACTCAAGGAACTCGTTGCCATGAAAAGCGTCTCTGTTGATGCTGATCATAGGGATGATATAGAAAAGGTAACCATCTATCTCAATGCTATGCTCCAAGATAATGGATTTGTCTCTGAGATTGTTCATGGATATGGGAATCCTATCGTTTTAGGCAAATATTTCGTGGATAAATCATTGCCTACAATGCTTCTTTACTGACATTATGATGTGCAGGCGGCGAATGAGGACGGACGGAATAACGATCCATTTTCTTTGTATGTCGGCAAAGAAAAAATCTACGGTAGAGGAGTTGCAGATAATAAATGACAATTCCTGATCCATCTTTTGACTATATTTGATCTTATCAAAACGAAAAAGCTTGGGTATAACGTTACGGTATTGCTTGAGGGAAATGAAGAGACCTGATCTCAGTATATAGAACGTTTTATGTCTGATCACAGACAGACGCTTCTCTCAGATTTTTGTCTCATTTCCGATTCTTATGTTTTGGGAAATACTCCGTGTATCGATGTGGGATATAGATGAGGAGTCAATACAAAACTCAAGATCATTACCGCAAAGACCGATTTGCATTCCTGACTGTATGGGGGAATTGTTCCGAACGCTATTCATGAGATGAATAGGATACTCGGCAAGCTCTATGATATCAACAATAAGATAACCATCCCGTATTTTTATTACGATGTGGAAGATGTCGCCTTTGATGTTCTTGTGAAGAATAAAAAAATGAAGACCGATGAAAAAAAGTTGATGTCTGATTTTTGACTCAAAACGATTTTCAAAGATAAAGATACGGATATTTTGACTCAGATTGGACTCAGGCCTACTATACAGGTTACGTGAATCTCAGGTTGATATGTCGGTGACGGATTCAAAAATGCTGTACCTAATGTCGCTCATGCCCATATCAATTTCAGGATAGTGAAAAATCAAAACGCCAGAAAGACCATCGCCGCTTTCGATCAATGGTTGCAGACCACGCTGCCTCACTATATAGACTATGAATTGGATGTGGATGCTATGTATGATCCTGTGAAAGTCGATATCAATCATTTTACCATAAAAAAAGCAGAAGCCGTATTGCAACAAATATTCTGAAAACCTGTTTTTTACAAATATTCATGATGATGATTGCCTATCGTCGACGTTTTGGAAAGTGTGCTCAATACCAAACCAGTACTTATTCCTTTGGTAAATGAAGATTGTAATGCTCATGGAGTCAATGAAAATTTTGATATCGATCTGATCGAGAAATGATTTCAATTTGCCTATGAATTCTTCAAGAAATAATTAGACCGTTAAGATGGGTTAGGTTGATATAGATGGGGCAGGGTATCTATTCCCTATTCTATCTATTCCGTCTTTTATTTCGTATGTATGAACTATGAAAGCTGTTATTGTTGCTGCATGATTTGGTACGAGAATGCTTCCTATAACCAAGACTATCCCCAAAGAAATGCTTCCTGTAGGAAAT
>CAZIVH010000001.1:64997-103000 GCA_964542965.1 uncultured Candidatus Peribacteria bacterium
GAAATAAGCCTGTCATTCAATATATCGTGGAATGATGTGTACATGCAGGAATTGGAGATATCATCATGATCACTTCCCAACAGAAGAAAGCGTTAGAAGATTATTTCGATAAGAATTATGAGCTTGAAGATATCTTGCAGAAGAAAAACAAGACAGATCTTCTTGCTTTGATCAATGCCCCAAAAGAGATGGCTCGCTACACCTTCGTGAAGCAGACACAAATGCTAGGGACTGCTCATGCAGTATCGCAAATAGAACCATGGATAGATGAAGACTATTTCCTTGTAATTTTTGGCGACGCTATCTATCCTGATTATATGTATACGGATTTGCTCAAGAAATTTGCCGATGTTCGTCAACCTATCATCGTCGCTCATGAGGTGCCTAAGGAAGATACCTATAGATATGGTGTTTTGAAGTTGGATGGAGAGAAAATCGTTGAGATCGTAGAACAGCCGAAAGTCGAGGATGCTCCTTCAAATCTTGTCTGCAATGGAGTATATCTTCTTCCCAAAAGCATATTCCCTCTCCTAAAAGATTTGCCTATAGATGTTGCAAGAGGAGAATATCTTTTGCCTCATGCACTTAATATACTCATGAAGCAATCCGATGTTCAGGTGTTGAAGACTGATCCTTTTTGGGATATCTGAAGCGTTGAGTTGTGGATGAAAGCGAACAATAAGCTTTATCAAGATGGATATCTTTACCCTCCGAGATAATTGTCAAAATTTTGTTGAAATATTGTTAAAAACACAGTTCTCACCTACATTTTGTAAAAATAGACTTGCATATCGTTTTTGTATTGATACATATTCTTTATCGATAAAAAAATAAAAGCACTTCGTGTGATAAATTGATAAGATTTTTATCGCGAAGCATTTATCATTTTATCATCAGCTTAGACGGGAATTTATCGGTTTTATTTTGTTTTGAAGCAGAATGGTGAGTTTGGAAAATATCAAATTGCCTCCGCATAATATCGATGCAGAAAAGGGAACACTCGGCGGGATCTTGATGGATAACGAATTGATGTATTATTATGATGGTTTAGGACTAGCCCCTGAAGATTTCTATCATAAGGAACATTTCTATATCTATCAATGAGTCAAAAAACTTCGATGATCGCGCAAGACGATAGATGTCGTCACTCTCGCTGATCAGCTTACCAAGGATGCAGTGCTAGATACGATAGGAGGGACTGATTATCTTTATGAACTTTCCAGTTTCTTATTGAGTACTTCTTCATGTGCGGAATATGTAAAAATCGTCAAAGAGAAATCCGTATTGAGAAATATTCTCAAAACATCACAAAAGATCATAGGCGATGTCTATGAACAGAAAGATACCCTTCAGGTGCTCCAAGATATCGAGAAGAGAGTGTTTGACCTTACTCAGAACAATGTAGCAGAAAAGGTCCACTCCATCTGAGAGATATTGAATAGAAGAGTGGAGGAGTACATGGATATCGTTGACCATCCTGAAAAAGCGCATGAGAGGAAGGTGTTTTCCGGATATCATGGACTTGATGATTCGCTTTGATGATTTAAACCTTCTGAACTCATCATTCTTGCTGCCCGTCCAGCCATGGGTAAAACGGCGTTTGCACTGAATATCTTGAAAAACATGGCGATCGATCAGAAAAAAAGCGTTGCGTTGTTCTCGTTGGAAATGAGCTCTGAACAGATAGCTGATAGGGTTTTGTCTATGGTTTCCGGCATCCCTATGCGAAAGATATCAAAATGACAGTTGGATACCGAGGATTTCACCGTAATGGGTGAAGCGATGGAAGTGCTTTCCGAAACCAATATTTTCATCGACGATAAATGATCTACCACTATTCCTGAATTGAAATCAAAAATCAGGAGGTTGAAGATAGAGAAGAATGCTTTGGATCTCGTGATTATCGATTATCTTCAGCTTATGAGCGGATCAAATTCATGATATTCTGGCAATAGAGTCCAAGAAATCTCTGAAATCTCCAGATGATTGAAAGAACTTGCGAGAGAACTTGAAATACCTATTATGGCATTGTCGCAGCTGTCGCGTGAGGTTGAGAAAAGAGTGGATAAAAAACCTCAGCTTTCTGATCTGAGAGAATCAGGTGCGATCGAACAAGATGCGGATTCCGTAATCATGCTCCATAGAGAAGATTATTATGATCCTGATACCGATAAGAAATGATTGACCGATATCTGTCTAAGGAAGAATAGGAACGGCCCCGTCGGAGAATCAGAGGTATTTTTTGAGAAAGAAATCATGAAATTCAGTGAGTTAAAGACAAAGTCAGACGGAACATACTAAAAAAACAGAGAATAGTTTATAGTGAATAGTGAAAAGTGATGGAATTGCTGTAACAAACTATTGTGATAATTATTATAGTTTATGTATCTCATTCATTCGTTTTTAGTTTTTCACTTTTAGTTTTTCATTGGTATGATTAGACGTATTGTAAAGATAACAGCATTACTATTGTTCTTATGAACGGTTCGGGGGTTCAATATTCCGGACTATGAGTGATATGTTACCGATAAGGTAGGGATTTTTTCTGAAGATCAAACATCTAGTTTAACCACAAAGATAGAAGAGATAGAGAAAACTACAGGGATTGAAATGGCTGTTCTTATCGTTTCTACCGTTGATGACGATATCAATCTCGCAGCAGCCGATGTGGGAAATATATGGGGAGTCGGAAAAGAAGGTCAGAATAATTGAGTTGTTCTTCTTATCGCTGTAGATGATAGGAAACGATCCATTCAAGTGTGATACGGATTGGAATGAACGATACCTGATTTGATTGCTGATAGGATAGGAGAGACTAATTTCCCTCCGAATTTTAGGAATGGCGATTATTATGCTGGTATCGTAGCAATGATCAATGATTTTCTCTGATATATAGCAAAAGATCCTACTATTGTGCAGACCTATTCTCAGGAAAAATCCAATGATATGTTTGATGATGATCTGATAGGCATACTGTTCTTTGTCTTCATTTTTGTCATAGGCGGATTCGGTCGTTGGGTGACCGTACCAAAGATTAAAGGTGAAGGAAGGAAAATGAGAAAGTATGGGCGATGGATATATGCAGCAGTTGGATTCGTCCTTGCGTTTGTGATCATGATGGTGATAGCTAGTTTCATAGCTTCGTTGTTTGTTTCCTACATATTCTTGCTTTTTGGAATCCTTATGGCAATGTTTGGTAGGAGCGGAGGATGAACTAGAGGAATGCGATTTGGTGGCAACTGAGGATCGTGGTGATGAGGATCAGGTTTCTGATGATTCGGTGGAGGAAGTTTTGGTTGATGATGATCTTCTGGGTCACGATAAATCCATATATAATTTATATTTTTACATATATATCCATGACAATAAAAAAACTTCACCATATCGTTAAGGTATTGAAAGATTGACTCTTATCTATCTATCTATACCAAACGGCTCATAAAAAGATTCCTGTTTTGATTATACAGAAGGTGGATTTTGTTTTCCTAAACTCGATGAGGGATTTCTTCGCTCATGAACATTTCATTATTTTGACAGAAGATGACATTAAAGAGGGGAAAGATGTCTTTTGTCTAAAACTTTTGCATATCAAGAACCATTCTGAGCTTTTTTATGGAAATGATATCTTAGGCGATATTCATATGCAAATATCTGATCTTAGGTCTGCATTGGAATTGGAAATCCGTAATAAAATCATTCAATTGAGAGAGGGATATCTTTCTCAGGATAAGGGTAGGGATTTTTTACATGACCTTCTTCCTGGTATGGAGATTATTCGAGAAGGTGGATTGTTCTTGAAACATCCTGATATCAAACTTCCTCAGGATAGGAAAGCTTTAGTTTCTCTGTTTGATATTGCTTGGTCTTGTAATAGTCAGCATTTTTACTATCTTATAGACGATATGATGGAGGAACGCAAAATACCTTCATTTATCCAAGACGTACATCACTATCTTTCAGAAGTGTGTGCTAAGGTCAATAATTTTAATTCATAAAAAAATCATTCATGAAAAAGACATGGCTTATTGTTTTAGCTATCGTGGTTGTTGTAGCTTTGTTCGTTGTAGGTAAATACAATACCATCGTTAAGCTTGATGAGACGGTAAAAACCGCATGGTCTCAGGTAGAAAACGTCTATCAAAGAAGATTAGATCTTATTCCTAATTTGGTCAATACCGTAAAAGGTGCCGCTGCACAAGAGAGCGGAGTATTGGTTGCTGTTGTCAATGCAAGGGCTAATGCTACAAAAGTATCTGTCGATATTAATGATGCACAATCTTTTGCTCAATTCCAACAAGCACAAGGTGAAGTATCTTCTGCGCTATCTAGATTGTTGGCTGTCGTAGAAAGCTATCCTACGTTACAATCTATACAGACATTTCGTGATCTTATGACTCAGCTTGAAGGGACAGAAAATAGAATCACCGTCGAAAGAAAAAACTTTAACGATACGGTGAATACTTTGAATATCTATATCCGCAGATTCCCTGCTAATATCGTAGCAAATATGTTCGGATTTGAAAAAGCTCAGCAATTTGAGGCTCAAGAATGAGCAGAAGTCGCTCCTACGGTTGATTTCGGCACTACAACAGAAATATCTGTTGATACCATCCCTACGGAAGCTACAGAGGTTGTTACTGAATAGTATTCTAGTAATTCTACATAATATAAGGTCAGGACTACGGTCCTGGCTTTTTTGTATATAATATTGTATACTATTTTTTATCTAATGACAATACTAATATATTATTTTATCTGATCGTGTGCTAACGAAAAGCTATAGGATTTTCTTATAATTACTTTGTTTTCTTGATATATAAGGATAAAAAAAAGCCGTAAACAAAAATATCAATAAACAAAAATGAGTTAAGCCACTTGGGAACAATGCTCTTAATAAAGACCGCAAATCCTAGTATCTAGCGATTTGTCCGCAAGTATAAGTACCTTACCAAAGCGAACGACTTGCATTCATCTTAGAGACGGCTTTTGAATTTATTGGGTATACACAACAAGTAGAGGAGTTGCTTTACTAGTTCTGTACGCCTAATAGATAATAGGCATGGCCGTCTCTGAGTAGACGGCTATCTGGTTATCTATCAGATAGCTTTTTCTTTTTTACAAAATATCAGTAGAGGAATAGGTATTTTCTTTATAACAAGGAAGAGTCCGGGATTACCGGACTCTTTTCTTAAAAAACTTCTTTGCTACGCTGTTGCTAGCGTCTTTGTTCTCATCTTCGTTTCTTTCTGGGCTTCTTCGAAGCTTTGTATCCGTATTATCGGAACGCTGTGTTTACTCTTTACTCCGAATTTCTCTTCATCTTTACCAGAATGGTCCATAACCGCATCTTTGGGGACGTGTATCTCTACAATGTTTATTTCGGCTGTATTTATAGCCTTGCAATTCTTTTCAAGCGTTTCTATGAGCTTTTTTTTTGTGTAGAAGATACCTCTACGACCGTTGTTGATGCGTTGTTCTCTAGTAAGTGCAGAGATTTCCTCGATTCCCACAGCGGGAAAGAATCCACGGATGGATGTTGTTCCTGTTTGCTTCATGTTTTAAAAATTATTTTTTTATTTTGTTTAGACCTAAGTATATATGAATTTCCTGTAAAAAATCAATATTAGTTCTTGCTATTTCTTTTTTTTATTATTTTTGGTAGAGGAGTACTCCCCTCATTTTTTGTGTTTTTTCGGCTTTTGAAGCCTGAATCCCCTGTAAAATCCGTGCGTTTTTTACCCCTGGGTGGTACTTAGTTCAACTTAAGGTCAAAAACATCTCTTATAATTCGGGGGATTTTGACGAAAATCCATGCTTTTTGGAATCCTTGCTATTTCTAGATCTTCGTGTTTTTGAGAAAATAAAAAAACTATATTGGTGCAAATATAGTTCTAAACTAAATTATTTTTATATTTTTTTGATTTTTTTGAATCTGATCTGGAATATCACATACTTTGCACAAGATATATTGTGCGAAGTATATATCATGGCTTTCTGAGTGGTTTTTGTGGTTTCAGCTTCCAGATCTCTTTTTCCTCATTTTATACACTTGCACAACACACAGGCATTGTGCATAGGTATAAAAATTCGGATAGATCTTTTTGGTCGGGGGACTTTGATATATACCCACTCGTTCTGGATATTTAAAATCGAGGTAACTCCTCTCCTCTGCTCCATATCCAGGCCTCGTTTTCGCACAATACCAGTTGTGCGTTCACCCCGTAGAACTACGGGGTTCGTTCGGCTCCTAAAAGAAAAATCGGGCGGGCGGATTCTTTATTTTAATTTAACTATTTTTTAGATTTTTTTATAAGTTTTTCTACAAATTTTTTAGGTTCTAATAAATTCCATAATCCATATCACAATATACATCAAATAGCTGCTCATACATAGTTTAAAATAGCAAAACCGAGCAAACCTCAAACCACAACAAATAATCGTTTTTTTTCTTTCCATTTATCTTGAGCTCTATTCACATCTTTTACTGCTTTAACAGCATTTTCAATTTCATTTAGTGAACTCATATTATAATTATAAGAAAATAAATTTATTTTTATTGAAATCATATATTCCTATTTTTTGTTATCTATCGCATCTTTTTTAGGATATATTATGTGATAAGAGACTTGCCATTTTCATTTATTTGGTTTCATTGATTTTCATGGATACTGCGCAGTAACTTGTTCTCTTACAAAATTATCATCATATTCTATACAATTCTCTTTAAAATCTCTAATGTACGAATTTATACGTTGTTCTAATGTCATTCGTTCAGTCATAGAAAATGTAATAAGAAATAAAACTATTTCTTAAACTCTTCATATTATTCTATTCATCAATTTTTGTTTTGTCTTTTTTCATATCATCATATATATTTGTTAGTCGCTTTATTATGTTTTCTATTCATCTAACTAGTATTATTGCTATCGTAAACAATAAAATATTAGTAAATATAGGTGATCCTAATCGCTCCATTGTTTGATTATTAAATCATATAAAAGGTTGTTATTTTATTCATATTTTTATATACTTATAACTATTCATCCGCTGAATATCAAGCTCCAAAGCTATGTATTTCATTAGTGTAGACTTCAATCATCATTCATAGGTTCTCATCTATATGTATAATAATACATTTTTTTAATCTCTTGTATAATTTCCCATTTAGATTCCTTAGTTGAATTATGTTCTTCTTTAAGTTCTGGAGCAATATCAGGAGTAAAAGACCAGCGCCATAATTTATATTGTAGCTTTGTATAGGTATATATACTTATAAATCACGATATATTATCACTTTTACGTTTCATTTTCATTCTTGATGGTTTGTCTCATGTTTCAAATTCTGAAATCATTTCATATCTATATCTTTGGTCATTATTTTTACGTTCTTCCTTTTGTTGTGTTATTTGTTGCGATAATATGTCTAATTGTGTTTGTGATAAGGTGATGCTATCACGAGTTGCGTGAACTAACTTTATGGTTCGGATAAAATAAAAAGTAGCCGCTCATCAAGCAATAATAGATCAAATTGCCCCAAGAGCGGTCCAAAGAGAACCAGTAGGTGTAGATATTTGTTGTAAAGCAATTCAAGTCTCAGTTATTCCTGTCATCATAAACATAGCAGATAAATATCTGCTTATTTATACTACAAAATAGTTTTATTTCAATATTATCTTAATTTAATTTTTCGCCCGCCCTTTCCCCTCTTCGAGGGGATTTTTCTTTTCTAAAAAAGACCCTCACAGCCCCGCACTGCTGCGGGGACTCGCACAACCTGGACTACATTGTGCGAAGTATGAGAAGATGCAAAAGAAGCTGATTCTTTACTTTCCCTGTATTCGTTTTATTCTCCTTGAATTTTTATTCCGCCATGGGCGGATAAATAATTCGTAGATCTATGTCCAGAATATTTTTTATCTTTTTCGAGAGTATTCTCATTCCGTAAAAGTTTGGTTTCTTGAGGAGTCTATTATACTACATAACTCCTCTCCTCTATGTTATCCCTTTCTCGTTATATGGTCTGCAGAGATCCGCTAATGGCTGCACTTCTTTTTCCAGTATTTCCTTTAAGCGTTTGGAGATATTTTTTAGCTTTTCAGCCACTTTGGGATGTCATAATTCTGTGTCTTTGATGACGTCGTTCTGGAATTTTATGGAAAGTATCTCAAAAAGTTCAGCTAATGCATCGTAATTCAGATTCCCTATGTCTTCTCAGAGTTCTATGAGGTTTCATGAGTATTTTTCGATGGTTTTTTTGTGATTCATATGTGTAACAAAAATAAAAAAGAACGTAGTTTGTTCTTTTTTTTGTTTTATTTTTTATAGTTCTATTATATTCTTTTTGTATATTTCTTCAATCATTTTTTTATTATATAAAGTAGAATGCTCTTATGCTACGTTTTTCAGAAATTCTTTCACTTCCTCTCCCTTTATCTCTTTTTTGAAGATGATATAATTCGGTAGAAGACTGATCTGCTTGATGTCTTTATCTTTGTTTCCTGAAGTCACTGGATATTCTATGATGGTTGCTGTAATGTTGACAGTCAATGGATCCTGTTTTGTCGGTCTGAAAGTGATATACGTGGCTTTTGTTCCTATGAGTGCATTCTTTTGCCTAGCAAATGTCTCTCCTAGGTTGTAGAGTTCTTCTGCGGGAATAACTGGTCCTACAGCTTCATTTCGTCATCATTTTTGCTCTATTTTTTCTTGCTTCATGAGAAAGGATATTGTCTTTCCTGATTTCATTTTTGGGATGATGGTATCTATGAGTGGAAACATTGCTTGATGTTCTTGCACCCGTTCAAAAACGTTGGCGTCAGTATGATCCTCGTCGAGATGGAATGCTATTTCTCATGTTTCCTCCTCTACTCTTTTTTTTCCTATTTCGTATTCGCTAGAATCGCCCGGGTGATTGCCGTCATCAAAAGAGCCGTTGTAGTCATGTCGATCATGAGGGAATCTTGCTTCGTTGAGCACTTTCCAGATTTCATTTCTTTTTTGGTCGTTATTGGACGAGGTTTTTAGCTGTTGTTGTTCGTTGACTTTTTCCATGTTATTGGTTTCGGAATATAAATGTATCTTAAGTATATTCCTAGTCTTTGGAAAAGTCAATTTTTTCTTGGTTATTATAGATATTAAAAAACATTTGTAAAAAATGTCAAATTCCTTATAGTGTTCGTTACCTTAAACTACATATATGGAAACACAACACATGCAGGGTTTTGATATTATCCCTCTTACCCTTACTTATTACCAAGAGGCGTTGGATGTCGCTCTGGCTATTTTCAAGTCAGATCCGAATGCTAAGGACGATATCAGAGAAGCATTCAAGAAAGCATTGTATCCTGAACGATATGTCGACATCGGGAAACGGAAACATTGGCTTCTTATAGACAGTAAAAACAAAAAAGTTGTAGGGACAGTGGGACTCTATACCCAGACTTCTGACAGGAAAGCGCCGTATTGGCTTGGTTGGTTCGGAGTCCTGGATACGTATAGATCCTTAGGATTAGGGAAATATCTGTTTCAGTGGGTTCTCGATGAATTACATCGTCGAAAAAAAACAGTTTTGAATATAGAGACTTCTGATTTACGGTATGCGCAATCTGCCGTAGCTTTGTACAAAAGATTCGGTTGCAAACAGATCAAAAGGCTCCCTCAAACCACTAAGCAGGGTTTTCGTTATCACAAACTTATTTTTGAGAAACAGCTTATGATATGATAAGCTGTTTTTTTTGTCGAAAAAAAACCTGCTTGATAGACAAACAGGTCTCAATTTTTTAGGATTTTTGTGAAGAATTGTTTTGTCCATTTTAGATACTTCTTGATGCCCAATCCAATAGCGAAATACGTTATCGCATACCATTGCATCATTTTCAAAAACAATGGAAAATTCCCTGTGTAGGCATAGATGATACTGATCTCTACGTAGGGTATACTTAGTATGGTATACACTATGGTTTCAACAAACCAACGTTTCTGAACGAATCTTATCTGTCGTCCGAGCATGATGAGCAGGACGTTGATGATACTCGTAAAGAACGACTTGGTGAGACAGAATATGAGTATCCCTATCTCTACTTTCAATATGATGGCTTGTACGAATAAAACAGCTATCAATATCGATATATAGAGGGTGATACATTCTATCCAGAACTCTTTTTTCTTCATCTTCCATAAGCTCAGTATGAGCATCCTTTTCCCTTTTTTGTGCTTTTTGTTTGTGATAGGCATTTTTGTGTTTTTTGGTTTGTTACCATATATTTTTCGTTTATGAAATCAAGTTGGCTTGATAAGATAATATCTATTAGCTTGTGAATTCACTTTTTCTTTATATCTTCTAATTTTTTTATACTGAATTTCATGACGCTTGTCTTGGTTTCATCCGCTAGACTCGGCAATAATGGGAATTTTTCCAAAATATCTGTCCCTCGATGGCTAATCCCGAATATCACCTCCTTTTTCCTAACGTTGAGATAAAACAGCAGTTTTCTGCCTTTTTCCCATATGCGATAATAACATGATAGTCCGTGTGGCGTATTTTCGTGATAGAGATAGGTTTTTTGGAGTATTGCATTGAGATTTCTTACTATAGTTTGGATATCTTTCCCTTCTACTTGGTATCTCATTCTTCTTGTATCGGCGCTGGTGATAAAACATGTGCATAGATATCTTCTATGACGGTTTCCGCTTCAGTTTTTTTTTCGCTATCATTGGATTGATTCGTAATAGTGAACCTCTCTTCTCCTTCTTCTTTTTTGAGGATGAAGATATCCTCTCCTCTCTCTTCGTATCTATTGATCTTGATGGTCGTTCATCCGTATTTTTGGATGGTTATAGTATACCCTATCGTTTTGTTGTAGACAACCTCTATCGTCTTATAAGTCTCTTGTTGTTGACCTAGAGAGACCGTATATTCCCTCTTCCCTTTTTCATCGTTTTTTTTGAAGGCATATGTTTTGTTTTCTAGAGCTGCAGTTGCGTCATAGATCGCCAAAATCTTTTGCGCTATCTTGTCAGGATCTTCCCCTAGCGTCTCTTTGTTTTTTAGTATGCTTTTGTAGAGCGCGTCAAGCTCTTCTTTCGTGGTGATATTAGGCATGAACTCTTTTGATTCTTGCATAGCATAGAGGGAATATATAAATATTGCCAAATTTGCAATTTTTGCATTTTTGAATATACTTATATCGTACAAATATACAAGCATTTATACTCTAGGTTTGCCGTATGCAACTAGCGAATATCAAGATTTCCAATCTCTTGAGTTATCCTTATCATCCCGACCTCCACAAGGCTGAAGGCGTCATTTTCCATAATAGAGAACATAATAACGTTAATGTGATGATTGGACCGAATGGTGCAGGTAAAAGCTGATTTTTGACGATTCTTCATCAGCTATTCAAGGTTGGCCTCATGAACGATTATGTCTATGATAAAACCTATATATCAAGCATTACTCCTTTGGATCAAAAAAAAACTATTGTTGTGCATCCCCAATATACAGAATGACTTCATGCTCATTTTGCTTATCGCGATAAACCTTCTGAATTGATTATAGAATTGTTCATCACGGAGCATGATTATGATAATATGAGATATATCATCAGACATAAATCTATCTTTCATGAGCTTATCAGAAAATATAGTTCATTGTCTATCCAATATCCTGATTTTTGTGATGAAGATATCCATAATATTCCAACATCCTTTGTCTTGCATTGTTCTTTTGATGCAAAAAAGAATATCATCGTTGTAGACGAAAAAAAGCTTTCTCCTCAAGGGAAGTTTGTCTTGTTGTATCTGCAGACTTTGGAACTTATACAGATTTGTGTCGATATCTACAATGAGTTTGAAAGAGCTTGAGAACAAGAGCCGCTTATTCCTCTCAAAAATGGCGTAGCGTTCATTTCGATGAATAGGGAGCTGAAACATATTCCTCATCAGATAAATCCCCATACATGGAATGAGCTTATAGGGGACAAAAATTCTGCTTCTCATCATGCACATATCGGATTCTATCTTTGTGTCAAAAAGATATGGAATATTATCTCCAATCATCGAAGTCTCAAAATGACGAAGAAAGAGATCGCTAATTTTCCTGAAAGATTGGAGGCGTCAGAATTCTATACTTCACTTGTCTTTATCATAAAGAAATATTTCAATAAAACATTGACGGTGGAATACCGTGATGGATTGCTTGAATTCTATCTCATAGATACGTTTGGAAACTATATCCCATTCTCTGAATTGAGTGATGGTGAACAGTCTTTTCTCTCTATGATATTTACGATGTATGGATATGATCTCAAACATAGCATGGTCATTATCGACGAACCGGAAATTCACTTTCATCCGCAGATGCAGAGAAGTTTCGCCAGAATGATAGAAAAGATCAATAAAAATATAGGAACTCAATTTATCCTTTCTACCTACTCTCCTCTCTTTATCAATGAATCCAATATCGGAAATGTGTATAGATTCGCAAAAATCCAATGAGCGACACATATAAAGAATCCTTTTTTCTCTTTATCTTCTGATGAATCGAGTCTTGTCCATCTCTTGAAATTTGAAAATCTGTCCAAAATATTCTTCGTAAACAAGATCATCATGGTTGAAGGTGAAACTGATGCGTATTTCTTTGAATTTTATTTGAGATATCTTCATACGCTTCCTGAACGAAAGAGCAAGATCACCGATTATGAAATCATCAATATCAATGGGAAGTGAAGCTATAAGCTTTGGAATAGGTTCCTTGGAAGATTTGGTCTACAATCTTTCTTTATTGGAGATTGGGATAATATCGTGGATTATGGGTTCATGACGCAAAATGATTTGAACTATTATTATAAGCAAGCAAAGTCCTATTATATGGGGCTCAAGAAAAGCAAAAAAACTCATCGCAATTACAACAAGCTTGTCGATACCATCAGGAATCTCTTTCCTCAGAAGTATAGGCAGCTTATAGCAAATATAGATGAGCTTTATGATAAAAATATATTCATTCTTAAAAAATGAGATATAGAGACCTATTTGGGTATGCCTGAAAAATGATTGGAGCAGACCGTGAAATTTTGCCATACGAATTTCAAACAACGACTGGAAAGCAAGAATTATGCGCCTTGCAGAAAAGAGTTTGAAGAGATATTGCTTCGTATATTTAAATAGTGTACGCTCACACGTTTTGTACATAGAAATTATACACGAAAACGAATCATGTTATCCCTACCAAGAGGAAGAGAATGAATAATGCGATGAAAATTCGTGTTTTTCTTTTTTCCGCTTGGATTTTCTGATCGATATCGCTTAGTTTCCTATTGAGGAATTTTTCTTTATTGTCTTCGTTGATTGTTGCCATATTTTGCAGTTTCTGTTCTATATCGCTCAGCTTTTTTTGTAGGCTCATGATGAATTGGTTTTTTTCTTCTATGATCTGATCTTTTATTTGTTCTTTTTCGGTGATGCTCTTGTGAAGCAACGCTATCTTCCTGAATTTGTTTTCAACTTCTTGCAGCCTCTGTTGGAGTGTATGAATGAACTGTATCTTTTCTTCTATAATCTTATCTTTATTCTGATTGTTTTTTTCCTGGTTGATGTATTGCTTGAGTTTCTGTTCAGCTTCCGTGAGTTTTTGCTGCAGGACATAGATAGACTTGTTTTTTTCGTTGAGCAATCTGTTTTTTTCCTCTATCACTTTGTCTTTTTCTCTATATACCACCAAGAATTTGCTGAAATTCTCATTGCTTATTTTTGTAGCTGCTGCTGTCGGCTGTTGTTGTGCTGCGGTGTTCTGGAATATCTGTGTCGTAGGTTTAGAATTGTTGTGGACAGGTATTTGCCCTGTCTGTGCCCCTTGATCCGCTGTTTCTGGCCCTTGCATGTTTTCGTAGAACATATGAATCTCTTTCTCTATCTGATCGATTTTTTCCAATTGGAATCCATCCTGAGAGATGTAGATATCCTGCTTTAGGATGTCTATGTCGTTTTTAATCTGATTGATGATCATGTTGATTTCTGCGTTCTTCTCTTTTGTCTCATAAATCGTTTCTATGCTATTTATTCTTTCCATCAATGGCTTTTTCATATTATGCAATGCTCTGACGAATCTTGCTCTATCTATGAGTTTTTTTGCAAAATAAATGATAAATGCAAAAATAGGGAAAACAAGTATTCCTATGATAATGTATAATTGATAGTGGATAAGTGTCTTTAACATGCTCTATAGTAGGTAAGAGAGTTAAATGTTTCCATAATATATTAATTTTATATTAAAAGTCAATACAAATTAATTAAAATATAATAAAAAACCCAGAAGGGGTTTCCAGGGCTTTTTATGTGTATCTTTTGTGGTTTTTATCCCTTGAGCATGAAGAATCCCGCCACTACGATGAATATGAGCGATAATCCTATGAATATGAGGTTCTTGAGCTTTTCGTTTTTGATCATGCCTTTGAGTTGCCCTATTTTCTCTTCCAACTTTTGCTTTTCGATGATAGCTTCCTGTTTTTCTTTGTTGTAATCAGGCAATGCGACCATGTGTTGGATTTTAGTTTCTAATTCAGTTACCCTTTGCTGAAGAACGAATATCATCTTATTCTTCTCTTCGAGCATTTTTTCTTTTTCCTTGAAGATGAGGAAAAATTTCTCTATTTTTTGATCGATAGCGTTTTCCATCCCTTTGTTCGATAGATTCGTAGTAGTTGCAGGTGTAGATGTCTGATTGATAATCTCTGTGCTCAACTCTTGGTGAAGTGTAGCGAATTCCTGTTTAAGGGCCAACACCTCCTCTTTCGCTAATAATACTTTGTTAGCGATTTTTTTATACGATAATTTTCCGCTTTTGATATACCTATCGATGGTCCTGGTAGATATATTCAATCATTTTGCTGCAACTTCTCTGGTTACATTGTACGTTTTACTCATAATGCTCACTTATTAACAATCTAAAATGTAGTTTTGCTCGCTCGTATATTTGTAGATTAAAAATCAATAAATATACGGACATGGTCCAAATATACGACCGTAAGTCTAATTACGTCCGAAGGATGATTTTATCTATTTATATTTTGTTTATTGGTTGAGGTCAAATTTAGTTGGTTCTGAATATTTTATATCTTTTAGGATGGATTGTATGTAGATGGTTATCAATACTCCTTCTATCATCCCTAGGAAAAGTATCCGTGGATAAATAGCTATGAAGCTTGGTGTGCCTCAGAAAAATGAGATAGGCACTGGGGTTGCAACATTCTGGAAATATGGTATCCAGAGGAAGATGAAGATGAAGATGATGAGGAATAGATAGAACGTTTTCCCTTTTTTCATTTTTATATTATTTTTTTAATTAAAAAGTATATTGCGCTGAGTATTACTGAGAGAATAAGCGTTTGGGTGATGGTTCCCAGGGTTACTGTTATCCCTAAATCTAGATAGTTCATTGTCTGCTCGAAGATATACAAGACGACGATATTTATCAGTAATGACGATATCCCTAAGGTAAGCATCCTTACCGGTAATGTCATAACCATAAGGATTTTCTTGAGGACTGAATTGATGAGCCAAAATACCAATCCAAGTATTCAGAAGATGATGTAGACATCTTTGTATATAGTCTGAATCTTGAATCACAGTTCTGGTACGTAGTGTACGATTGCGTATAGTACTGCTCCGTTTACGATGATGTTGATCAAAAAGTTTTTTATCGGCTTCATTGTCATGGTAACGAATAAAGATCGATATGGATTGGAGTTAGATAGCAGGTGTGTTTCTTGTCTACTCTGTTCCTGTTTTCCATATTTAGGCATTTGTCTATTGTTTTCAATATCATTTTCATTGAGTTTTTGACATATATTTGTCATTTTTGTTAAAATTATGTCAATTCCTGTCTTAATTAGTCTTCTATAATATCGTCAAACGTGTCTTTTTCTCCGTCTTTTAGATACTCGTGGATTGCATTTCTTGTCGCTAATATGGCAATAACTGCCGCTCTTTTCCTTCTTGGTGATACTTCAAATCCATGGTCTATCATGGTCTGGTAGGTTCGATGTAAGATATCTTCTATCGGTGTTCCAATGATAAATTCAGATAAGAAACTCGCTGCTGCTGTAGTGGTGTTTGAACAATTACCGTCGAAACTATAATCAGCTATTTTTTTGTCTTTGATTACTATATATACAACAATATCGTCTCAACAGATAAAATTTCCCTCATGCTGTTTGACTGTATATTCTTTCATAGCATAGTTTTTGAGAGGGTTTTTGGCATATTCTTGTATCATAAGACTTTGTTCTTCGGACATGTAGTAGAAGGTAGAAGGTAGAAGGTAGAATCTGAATTCTGAACTTTGAATTAATCAAGCCTGTATCGAAGGTGTTCTATAAGTTTTTTTATCATACGTATGATTTTGTTGCTGATCTCTACAAATCATTTTGTAGCTATGATTTCTAGGCGTTCTATGTGATTTTCTATCTTTTCTATTGCGATCAAGAATTTGTTTGAATTGATTTCCAATATAACATCGTACGAACCGTCTACATTCTCTGTGAATGTAGCATGGACGTTGTCCAGACATGCTGTCTTTTGCATGGTTTCTATCTGTCATATGAGAGTTATTTGGTTCATATCGCGATGCAATATAAAAAATCTGGGTAAACGATTTTGTATCGTTTTCAGAAATGAATGCAATAGAAAAACCGTTCAGATTTTTATGGAAAAATCATCTTGATTTTTTTGTAAGGAACATTATATTTTTTTATGTTTATTTTGTAGGTACTTCCTATATTATGTCTAATATGTTTTTTGACAATCTTGTCAGAAATTTGATAAAATACAAAGGGAAGCTTATAGACGGGGAAAAGGTAGGGACACTACTCAAATCCTCTATGGGCGATGATTTTTCCGTCCAAAAAATGTATAAGATGATCTATTATCTTAAAGTTAGATGATATCTGGAAAATCTCAAAAAAAATATCTTTTTTGTCAAAGACCCCGACCATACGTATACTAAGGAACAGATCTTGGAGCTCTTCTATCGGAATATCGTCAAAAAACATTGCTCTGATTTTCTGAAAGGCAATTGGTATATCGGTGGACTGAAGGCTTTGGAATTGAATTTGGCTTCTTACGATATCCCTGATGAATTGACTATCGTCAATCACTATAAACAGGCTACAGAGGTTGTTATGTTCGATAAACAGGTGGTTTTCAAAACGTATGCGAAGAACAAGACGGACAATCTTTTCCCCTTTTTCCGAAAATTGACCAAAAAGACCAAAATATGAACTCAGACTTTCCCTATCGCCGGTTTGGAGCTTGCTATCGTCGAAAGTCTCTATAATCCCGGTATGATTGCCCAGGGATATATCAACGAACTCGTCAAAAAAGTGATCAGAAAATATCATAAGTCGTTGGATATCAAAGTCCGGGAATCTATATTGAAAAAAAATAAGCACAATACCAGTATCAATAGGCTGTATGAGCTTAGTAAATCTATAGATCCTGAATTAGCCGATAAACTCAAGAATCTTATCAAGAGGTATGGGTATTTTATTTAAATGGATGATATCATTGTTTTATGAGATTGATGATAGGGAGAAATAATGGCTCTGGGAGGTTGTCCCATTCATACCATTCCCATTTTTCGCATTTTTCCGGTTCCATGACTTGTGGTTCTCCTTCCGCGTGCTCGCAGATAGCGAAGAGTGTGATATAATGTTTGCCTTCTTGTACAAAGATGTCGTTAGTGAAAGGTCCCATGGCGATATTCTTTATCTTGATGTTTGCTTCTTCCATCGTTTCCCTGATGGCGCACTCCTCTACTGATTCATTTAGTTCCAAGTGCCCTCATGGAAAACTCCGTGTGCCGTCGCCGTGAGCGTTCTTCCTTTTGCCTAAAAGGATTTTCTTATCCTTGATGACCATGACGCCTACGCCTATTTTCGGTCTGATAGGTTCCATTTTTTGTTTGTAAAAAATAATAAAAAACTATCCTACTGATCCTTCCATTTCCATTTCGACTAATTTATTCAATTCTCCTGCATATTCGAGCGGGAGCTTTTTGATTACGGAAGAGAAGAATCCGTTGACGATCATCGTTGTCGCCTTATCCTTTGTCAGTCAGCGTGACATGAGGTAGAAGAGTTCAGATTCGTCTATCTTGCCTGCGCTCGCTTCATGGGCTACGATGGCAGTGTTGTTGTCAGAAATGATTAGTGGAATAGTATTTGAAACGGAATCATCATTGAAGAGCAAGGCATCGCATTGGGTATGGTTGGTAGCTCGTTCAGCATTATTGGTTATTTTGACTAGTCAACGGTAGGTGCTGATTCCTCCTGCTTTTGAAATGGATTTGGCGACGATTTTTGATGAAGTATATTTACCTATATGAATGACTTTGGATCCGGTGTCTTGGTTCTGTCCCTCTCCTGCTACGGCTATTCCCAGCATATCCGTCTTGCTATGATCTCCTTTCAGGACGGAACACGGATAGAGCATCGTCGTGCAGGAACCTAAGTTTCCATTGACTCGTTCCATGTAGCCATGCTCCTCTATCAATGCTCTTTTGGTATTTAAATTGTATGTGTTTGTCGATCGGTTCTCGACGGAAGAATATTTCATCTTTGCATGCTTGCCGATGAATATCTCCACTAATCCTGCATGCAGCGACGCTTTGTCGAACTTCGGCGCTGAGCATCATTCGATATAGCTTCCTTCAGCTTCGTCATCTATGATGATCAAAGTATGCTCGAATTGTCCTCCTGCATAGGTGTTCATGCGGAAATACGCTTGCAAGGGGTCAGTGAGTTTGATTCCTTTCGGCACGTAAATGAATGTTCCTCCACTCCGAACTGCTCCGTGCAATGCTGCGAATGCATGGTCGTTCGCGGGAACTAATTTCATAAAATGCTTCTTCACGAGCTCTGGATATTTTTTCACCGCTTGCGGCATATCTTCGAAGATTATCCCCTTTTCCGCTCGCTGTTCCTTGATCTTATGATAGACGTTGAGCGAGTCATACTGTCCTCCTGCTCCTGCTAAGTATTTCTGTTCTGCTTCTGGGATTCCTAATCTCTGGAATTTTTGTTTGATCTCTTCGGGAACATCTTCCCAGCTGTTTGCGTATCCTTGATTATCTTTGTGTGGCTTGGCATAGTAGACTATTTCGTCTAGATTAAGTTTTTCTAGATTTGGTCATCGTGTCGGAAGTTTCATCTTCTGGAAAATCTTTAGACATTCTAGACGATGCTGGAGCATCCGTTCCGGTTCTTCCTGATCGGCAGAGATCTTTCTTACCGTGTCTTCAGTGAGACCGGTTAGATACAGATCATAGGTGATATTATCTTTCGACTCCAAGGTCGACTTCAGTGACATCTCTATTTTCTTCCATGGATAAAACGTCTATATCTTTGTATGCAATGAGCGTTTGTACTATCTCGTCTTTTATTTGGAGAAAAAATTTTTTTTCTTCTTCGCTTTGCAAGTATTTTTCAGCCTTTTCCAACTCTACGAATGCGGCTATATGTCTTTTGTCGGTTGGTTTTAAATTCGTATAGTCTTTGGTTAGGATATACAGAAACATGTCCACTTCCTTGAATCCGTATGCTTTCTTTTTGAGGAATGATCATAGATATTTGCGTTCTATAATGTCCGCTCCTTTTATTCCCCCTTCTTCTTCTATTTCCTGTATTGCCGTCTGTTTTTTTGTCCTCCCCTTTTCTATCTTGCCTTTGGTGAAAGTTCAGAGCTTAAATCTTCTAATCGCTTCTTCGGGGTCGATTTCAAAAAGATTGTATAGTAGCTTTCTTAGACGTGCTGTATGCGTCTTCTTTGCTAATTTTTTTGTGAGTAATATTTTCTCTGTCTTGGGATCCAATACAATCCCTCCCGCTGAATGTTTTTTTGTCTTATCCATATATTTTCTCTTATTTGCTAAATCTCTTTATTCGATTGTACGTTTCTGTGAATAATTGCTCTTCTTTGCCTTCTTCATCGAAGCAATGCGATGCTCATTCGATGATGGTAAATGCTTTTGGTGCCTGAATGACTTCATAATATTTTTTTCCTCATTTCTTTAATATACCTTTCCCTGCACATATGATTTTTGTAGGTACAAAAATATTTTTTGCTTTTTCGAGATGTGTTTTTTCCTTTGTGCAGAAATCATCATACATATTCTTGCCTATGATATATTTGGTCCCTCGATCTAGAATATATTGCTTTGTGACCTTATTATATTTTATATCATTGGATAGAAGATCTCCGAATGATGAATCTCGAAAAATAGCTCATGACACTTTTGATATATTAGAATACAATAATGTTAATCCTCAGAAACTATGTCCTACAATAAATATGTTTTTTATTCATTGTTTCTGAAAGTACTGTATCACATTATTGGTGTCTTCGGCGTGTGTCTTGAGACAAGTTTCTTCTAGTATCCTTGCTGGTTTGCAGAATCCGTAGAGATCGAACCTATAGGTGCTGTATCCTTTTTTCGTGAAAAATTTCGCTGCATTGAAGAATATATGTTCATATTGATGTCCGGTCAGTCCATGTACGAAAATGATTAGCCCTTTGGATCTTTCTTTGGGTGTGTCGAGTGTTCCGAATATTGTTTTTTTGTCTGTGGTCTTGATGCGCACTTCTTTTTGCATTATTCCTTTTTTGATTGGTTAAAACCTTCTTTCTTGATTTTTTCAATGATTTCCTGATCACCTTCTTCGATGATCTTCCCTTTTCCCAGGACATATACTTTATCGACAGGAACATGTTCTATGATGTCGAAGATATGGGTGATGATGATAAAAGAATTCTCTGAATGATTAAGATCGGAGATCATACGGACGACGGATTTGAAGGCGTCAACGTCGAGTCCACTATCGATTTCATCCATAAAAATGTATTTCGGTTTGAGAAGTTTGAGTTGGAGAATCTCTATTTTCCTTCTTTCTCCCCCGCTGAATCCGACATTGAGGTCCCTTCGGAGAAATTCTTTATCTATAGATAATTCTTCCATTAGCGGTTCGATAATTTTTTTGAATGCAAGAAACGATGTCGTTATTTCGTTCTGTGCGTCGTAGATTGAACGTAAGAATTCAAAGAGTTTGACGCCTTTGATTTCCGGGATATGTTGGAAAGCTACGAAGATTCATAGTTTAGCTCTTTCGTGAGGATCTAATGCGTTAAGATTGAGAGATTGAGATATGGAAGAATTGAAAGATGATTTTCAATCTTTCAATATTTCAATATTTCCATTCGTAATTGTATATTTAGGATGTCCCATGATCGTCATTGCCAATGAAGATTTTCCTGAACCGTTTTTCCCTATGATACAGTAATTTTTTCCTAGTTCGAAATCTATAGATAGGTTTTCTATTATCGTTTTATTCTCTACTTCTACTGAAAGATTTTTGATTGAAAGCATGTTTATTTATGTAAATCGATAAAGTCTCAGGAGTTTCCGTAGAATTGATTGAACATATCGTTGATATATGTTTCTGGCGAATAATTCCCTTTCCCTCTGATGTTGAGCGTTTTTTCTATTCGTCACTTGTTGATTTCTTGTATCTCTTTGAGTACTTTTTTTTCGTCTTCATTGAAGAAGTCTTTGTATTCTGCTTGCTGTGATGCTCTATTTTGTTGTTCTTTTGTGGTGTTGTCCTTGAATTTTTTGAGAAGCTCTTGTACCGAGCTTTCGATATCTTGATTGATTTGCGCGTCATTCTTTGTTTGGTTGCAGAGTTCGTAGATGCTGTTTTTATTATCGCTTTTGAGAGCATCTATACTGTTTTGATGAAGCTTTTGGTATTCCTCTAGTCATTTTTTCCCTTTGATGATAGACGGGGTTATATTTTCGTACGGTGTATCGATACAGATCATAGGATTTTCTATCTTTTCGGAAAAGTCGTCCAGATATTCCTGTCTGTTATAATTCATATTCGATTGTAGCATACTTACTTGTTCTTTGCTGGTATCTATGATGTTGTGCAATTTCTGGTAGCATTCGTGGCCTAATATGCTTGCTTTTTTTTTGATATATTCTTCTTCTTGGTATAGTGTATCTTTAATGTTCTTTATTGTATTGTTTATTTCGCTTATCGAGATCACTATGGTCTGTCCTATTCCGTAACAGATTTTGATATCTATCACCGGAGATAATGCGTTCAATGTCTTTTGGTTCTCTGAAATTATATCTTCCATAATGGAAGAATCTGTCAGCTTTTTGGCTATTTGGAAATTGTCTTTTGCTTGAGCTATGAATGTCTGTGCACTTTCCAATCATGAAATACTGCTTTGCAATGCTTTTTCGTATGCCATGAGCATCTGTATTGTTCAACGATTGTAATAGTCTTCACTTTCGTCTCCGCTGATTAGCTGTAAGGCGTTTTCGTATTCATGCTTTTTGACAGCGTCATTCGCTTCTATGGTGTTTTGTATGGCCGCTATCTTTTGCGTCAGATTGTCGGATATGTGATTTTTTTTCCCGGATATCGCATCAAAAAAGGCTCATTCGTTGGCTGCCTTGATGATGAATATACTAAAAAACAGTAATCATATCCCTGCTATGACCATGAAAAACATGTTCGGTTGTCTGAGCTGTTCCTTTGTTTCCATATACAAAAATAATCCAGGATAAGATTCCTGGATTTTAGCTTATGTATTTGCCGAAAAACTTCAATGAATACTTTAAAATTCATATTGTTTGAGTACTTCGTCTATTTCGTTGAGATCAGGCAAAAGATCCTGTTTGAAAATCTCGAATGTCTTGGCTACGATTTCCTGTTTTTCAAAAAGCATGTCATATTTTTTTTGTAAGAGCCCTAGATAAAACACTAATTTTTTAAGTACTTCGGATTTGGCATTGTAGTTGATTCTATTCTCTGTCGCGCATTTTTCGTGACTGATGGAATCTGCGAGCGATATATCCATGATGTTCTGGTCGTATCTTTGCATGGCTTCGAAATATTCTCTATCGCTGATGTTCTTTTCTGTTATACATGCTTCCATATCGTTTTTTGTCATCTCCATTTCTTGTTTCATATATGCAGCGATAGTATCTCATCTTTGAAGTTCGTGGTTGCAGGTTTCCAGATATGTCGATAATGCCGCTTGTTTGTCTTCCGCTAGATATAGTGTCTCTATGATATCTTGTTTGGTCAATTCTTCTAGCTTCTTTATATTTTCCAATGCTTCTCCTTGATAATCCGCAAATTGTAGATCTCTGCTCGCAATAGTGAGATGAAGCTTGACGAGCGTGTATCATAGATCATTGATAAGAAATCCATGCTCTATTTCGCTTATGATGGTATCTTCAAACACCACTTCTCATAATCCTATGTCTGCAGCTTCAGAAGAATGCTGCATCACTACGATGCTTATCAATGCAAGGAATATAAGTGCTGCTTTTTTCATTGGTGTATGATAATCGGTAAATGTTATTGTATGAAGTTTACTAATTCTGCCATAGGCAAGAAGATCGATCCTACAATCATTCCTATGATAACTGCTATGATCGCCATCAGTATCGGTTGAATCAGATCCATGAGGATATCTATCTTGGTCTGCAACATATCGCGATAGAAGTCTGCCATCTTTCTCAATACTTCTGTGATATTTCCTGTATCCTCCCCTACGTGGATGATCTGCACCAATATCGGATCGAACAATGACGATCCTTCCATGGATTCTGCGAACGAGAATCAGGCGTTCAGATTCTCTTTTATTTCAAGGGCTTTTTTTCTGTAGAAGAAGTTTGTAAAGGTGTTTCCCATCAGTTTTAGCGATACGATGGGACTCACTCCTGCGTTGTAGAGTTGGCTCAAGAGCTTGGAGAATCTATACATGTAATAGGTTTTTATCACTCATGAAACCGCTGGGAGACTTAACAATAACTTGTCTATGAAAATCTTGAATGCTAATATATATTTGTACAGGAATCTGTATGCCATGATTATTCCTATGACAATTATCAGTAATAAAAATCGTGTCCTTTGGATAAATCATGATGCTCCCATCATAAATTTCGTCAAGCTCGGCAATGATTCTTGGTTGGGAAACATGCTTACAATGGTCGGTATGACATAGATAAGCAGAATCGTTACTGCAACCACAGCAAAAACGATCAATATGATCGGATAGGTCATAGCTTTTTTTATCTTTCCATTGATCCTTTCTGAATTTTCTAACTCTGTTGCAATCTCTTCCAAAATTTCAGGAAGATTTCCCATGGTTTCTGCAGATTGTACCAATGCAATCTCTTCTTCATGGAAGAAATAGTCGTGATTGCTCATGGCTTGTGATAGTGTATATCATTGGGTAAGTTGGTCAATGAGATCCTGGATGATCATGATCAATCCTTTATTCGTCTCTGAATTTCTTATTGAAAACAAGGCATCTCTCAATCATAGTCCTGCTTTTTGGGCTACTGCCAGCAATCTGAAAAAATTCGTCTTTTGTTTGAGCTTGGGAGCAAAAAACTTTTTGATGATGAATTTTTCGAAGAATCATAACTTGCTGACATTGTTTTCGCTCATGATCCTGGATGATTGATTATCATATAAAGGTTTTTATTTACGATGTTATTGTATATTTATTGTAATTTGTCCTATCGGACGTGAATATACGCGAAGCTAATTACCAATTACGCGAAGCTCATAACACGAACGTAGTGAGCATTTGTTTTATTTATCGAATCTCGCTTTCACGTATCTATATATCTCTTCCAATGTCGTCATGCCTTTGATGACCTTGAAGATTCCGTCTCTTTCTAGGTTGATCATACCTCTTTGAAGTGCTACGCTTTCTACTTCAAACGCTGACTTTCCGTCCAAGAGCATGTTTTTGATCTCTTCTGTATAGTCCATCATTTCAAAGAGACCTACTCTGCCTTTGTATCACGATCATCCGCATACCGGACAGACTTCTCCTGTTGCAGGATCTTTACCGCTTCCTACATAGATCAATCCATTGTTGATAAAGTCATTTCGTTGCTGTTGATTGATTCCTCTGCTGAGAATCTCTTTTTTCAATGCTTCTTTGTCGAAGTTCCTAAAGCTCTCTTTTGCAAATGTGTATTTCGGATTATCTTGCACTGATGTCTGAATTTTGCAATGGTCGCATACTTTTCTTACCAATCTTTCCGCCATGATGAGATTGAATGTTCCTACAAGCATATATGGTTTCGCTCAGAGATTGTACACTCTAGTGATTGTCTCTGATGATGAATTCGTATGTACAGTAGAGAAGACTAAATGTCATGTCATGGCTGATTCCATAGCCATATCCAAAGTTTCTCTATCACGGATTTCTCCCACCATCATAATATCCGGATCCTGTCTCAACCCTCCTCTGAGTCCGTTCGCAAAAGAAAATCAGATATCTGCTCTGATCTGAGCTTGGTTGAGCCCTGGCATCTTGTTTTCTACTGGATCTTCGTAGGTGATGATGTTCACTTCGGTCGTATTCACATAATCCAGGCATGCATATAGTGTTGTTGTCTTACCTGAACCTGTAGGTCCTGTCATCAGGATGATTCCATTCGGATATTTGAGATGCCTAAAGATGATTTCCTTGTTGCTTCATTCTATACCGAGCTGTTCTAATGGCGGTATCTTTTTTGATTTGTCTACGATACGCATCACTAGGCATTCTCATCGTACGGTCGGTAAGGTGTTTGCACGGAGATCAATTTCTTTGTTTGTTAATGTAACACCTGATACTCTCGCATCCTGTGGTACTCTTTTTTCATCTGGTCTCATCTGTCCTGATTCGATCTTGAATTTTGATATGATGCTTTCGTGGAGATTTTTCGGGTATTGTACGAGCTCTTTGAGAATTCCATCTATCCTGATCCTGATTCTGCAGTAATTTTCCAAGGGTTCGACATGGATATCTGAGGCTCATGCTTCTACTGCCACTGTCAAAAGATTTTCGAAAATCTTAACCACGTCTGATTGGAGAACGGATTCGTCTAATTTTGCTTTGTAATCGATTTCTATCATATCCTTATTAGCGTAAAAACTAAAGCTTTAAGCTTCAAGCTTTTTTGGCTTTTGGCTTATATACAATTATATCTGAAAAAGGTAAAAAATGCAAAAAAATGATGGGTAAATATCCTACCTAAAAAACACCTTTTCCTTGTTATTTTCTTATGATTTGTAAAATGTATTGACTTATTTCTTTGATAGTGTATATTCATAAAAATATATAAAAATGAAAGAAAATCCTACATCCGATTTCACCCCCAAGGAAATCCCTCAAAAATATCAGACATTATTTGTTATTGGTCTGTTTGTGATTGCTTTGGGTACATTAGCCTTCGTTCTTTGTTCTATCGGCTAATGATTGCGCGTAACTATTACTGGGTTGTTTTTCGCCCAGTTTTTTTTATATTTCTTTAATTCACCTTCGGCTCGCGATAAAAGCTCACTGCGTTCGCGATAAAAAGATTAAATGATAAATTTATCAATTTATCGTCCGAAGGACATTTATCATTTTATTATTGTATATGAATCCAGATCTTTGACTGATTGTCATATGAATTCTCATCTGAGTCATCGTCTGATATCTTGTAGCGAGGATATATTTTCTGCTTACGGTAAAGAAGCAGAGAAATGATGCTGTAGCAAGATCCCGCAATGTCGTTCTTGGTCATGTGAATGAAAAAATAGCACCGCTTTTGCCAAACTTTCCTTATTATTACAAGGATTTGGTATTTTTATGAAAGGGAGTTGATTACCTCGTTTTGGATTGACTTTCCAAAGGAAATCTGAATAAGATAGTGTTCCTGGAAATCAAGACAGGCACCTCTACGCTCAACAGAAACGAACAGATGGTCAAATATTGCGTCGAATCCAAACGTGTGAGCTATGAAGTGCGAAAAAACTAATGAATGATGAAAAATCAATGATGAATGATGTTTGATTCGTTCAAATGAACTATTGTAAAATTGCAATAGTCTATGTATATAGAATACCAACATTATTCATTATCAATTATTAATTGCTAATTATAATTATATAGGACTGTGGTGAAATGGTATCACGTCGGTCTCCGAAGCCGTAGTCGTAGGTTCGATTCCTGCCAGTCCTGAATTAGATTTGATGAATAAAAAACTTCTCACTATATTCGATTATCTCAAGGAATTATTCCCTCAGCCCGAAACGGAGCTTCACTACGTTACTCCTTTTCAGTTTGTCGTTGCTGTCATGCTTTCCGCTCAGGCGACGGATGTGCAGGTGAATAAGGTCACGGATACCTTATTCCAAAAGATAAAGAAACCTGAAGACCTTCTCGCGCTTGGATTTCCATCTTTCAAGAAGGCCGTGAATTCCATAAATTACTATCACACTAAGGCAAAACATATTCGAGAAACAGCGAAATTATTGAAGCAACGGAAGAAGATTCCCGACGATTTGCAAGAACTCATGAAATTGCCAGGAGTTGGCGTAAAAACTGGAAAACTTATTGCTCATGTGCTTTATGATAAGCCTTATATCGCTGTCGATACTCATATTCATAGGGTCAGCAATAGATTGTGATTGGTATATACCCAAACGCCTGAACAGACATCAGAAGCACTTGAAAAAATCATCCCCGATAATTACAAGGATCATGCACATCATGCACTAGTGCTTTTTGGTCGCTATCATTGCAAGGCTATACAACCTAAGTGCGATATATGTAAATTAAAGAAGATCTGTTTATATTATAAGAATAATGATGCTTAAATTAGTCGAACCTACTCGATGAGTCAATCTATTGAAATGGTTGTTTGCTTGGATGCAGGCC
Source organism: uncultured Candidatus Peribacteria bacterium (assembly GCA_964542965.1). GTDB lineage: Bacteria > Patescibacteriota > Gracilibacteria > Absconditabacterales > Absconditicoccaceae > CAJBLF01. The sequence continues at coordinate 92,778 of CAZIVH010000001.1, forward strand.
AGTATTTTTTGGTCATATCGGATCCCTATTTTAGCTGATATTTTTGTTTTCACTTACCCTATCTATCTCTTGGGGCTTTATATTTGTGGAATGGTAGAAGGTAGAAGGTGAAAGGTAGAAGGCCTACAAAAAAAGATAGCTGCTTTATATATCCTTGCCGGTGTCGGTATAAGCGTATTGGTGAATATCGGTATTCAATATTTTGTCGATAAAGTGAGACCTAATATCGTCCTTTGATTAGCCGATCTTAAACAAGAAACTCTATTGCATCAATTTATGCCGAGCAGTAGCTTCCCTTCAGATCATGCGGCGCTTACTATGAGTATCGCTATGATGTCCCTCTTTCGAGGTATAAAAAACAATGATAGAAAATTCCTCCGATTTGGAGGAATCCTACTTATGTTCTCTTTGATCACGGGATTTGCTAGAGTGACTTCCGGTGTCCATCGGCCAACTGACATCATCTGATGAAGCGTCGTAGGTATTCTTGTATCATTATTGTTGATGCGAGGACCTCTTTATAGGTTCTGAACTCGCATAGCAGAAAAGATAGGAAAGGCTATTTAAGCTGTTGTTTGTTCTGTTTTCTCTGCAGGCTTGTCTGTCCAGGTTACACTCAAGACTCCATTTGCATCTTTTGTAATGTTGATTGTTCATTCTTTAGCGTCTTTTCCTGATTCGTATTTATTCTTTGAAACAGTAATGGTTATTGAATTATCTTTTGCTTCTTTAAGCTCATAGGTTTGTTTTTCTGGAGTGATATATCCTAGTTGTTCATTAGTTAATGTGCTAGTGATGATTTTTTTGTAGGCCTCATTCTTGCTTAGTATCTGTAAATTCCGAAATGAAAACATATTCTTGAGGTGAGACATATTCCCCTTTACCATTGTGTTTAGTGTGGTATTACTGACTTCTGATATTAACGTCAAATAGTCGCTTCCTGTAAACATATTGGATAAATTAGCTATCTGTTGCTGATAAAGATTATTTTCATCTAGTATATATTCGCTTCATTCAAATGTTGTTTTCGCTGTTTTAACGTTATCTTTTATTAGCTCTGTATTGATAGCAGTCCGTTTTTTGTCTATAGTTTCTGGTGCTATTTCTGGAATAGCTTCTATCTTGTCTCATTCATGTATCATTACTCTTTTCTTGTTTTCGTCGAGATAGGTATCTGTCGTGTTGTCTTTTGGATCTTTGCCTTTGGTTATCGTACTTTCTTTTCACGTAGATTTTGATGTGAATTTCAGCGTTTCGGGCAATGTACCTGTAAATATGTTGTGTATTTTGACGTCTGCTGGCTCTACCGCTGCAGTTAATGTGTAGATTCCGTCTGCCGATACCGTAGCATATTTGGTATCTATATTCAGTTTTTTGGATTCGTTAGTAACTACTGCAGTTTCTTTCATCGCTGCTGTTTTTATCCATCCAATTGTTTTCCCATCTGCAAGCGTTACTTGTCTGAATTCTGTATTATCCTCTCCTGTCAATCATAATATTTTCCCTGTTTTTAGCGTCTTTTCTTTGGTCGCGGTGACAGTCGCTCCGGATTCTACCTCTGTTGTTTTTGTGATGTCGCTATCTTGATAGAGTGTGGTTTTTTCGTTTATTGTGTATGTTGTTAATTTTTCTGGTGTTTTAGTACCTTCTGGTATTCATTCGCTATTCACGAGATTGTTTTCTGTCACTGTATATGCGACGCTTTTGCTTCCAGCAAAAAGATATGCTCCAAAATATGCGGCTATGTCTTGTTCTGATTTTATGATACTGAAAGTCCTGTCGGATATATCTGAAAAATATTCTGACATCTGTACGTTGCTATCTTTGATTTTTACCGTTGTTGTTTTTCGTATGTTTGCATTTGCTGTAGCTATTATTTTCCGTGTTTCATCGCTATCGAGCAATGCTTGTATTATGATTTTGAAAGTGTCTGGATTTTTTTCTATTCCCTTGATATTTATTTCTAGTTTTCCGTTTTTAGTCATAACGAAATCGCTTTGGGTAATTTTATCTTTCCCATCTTTCTCTGCTGCTTCGTTATAGAGCGTGATACCTTTCTTGAGTATCTTTGGATCAATGAATGATAGATATTCTTTATAATTTGTCACTAGTTTGTTGCTAATTGTCCATTTGGACATTGATTCTTTGATTTCATCTGCTTTTGGAATGATATATGTGTCGTCTTTTACTCGCTTCTCATTTGCTGTTTCGGATAAATTTGTATCTCATTTCATTTTTTTGATACATTCTATTTCTTTAGGATCCAATTTAAATTCTTGGTTGTATATCTTGTCTATTTGATTTGCCATGCTTGAAAATCGTTTTTTTAAGGTTCATTTCCCGAATCCAAACATAGTCATCAATCCTACGATGAGATTTGACATATTGTTGATTGCATCCTGTAAGGTTGTTTTTTTTGCTTCTGATGCGCTTACCCGTATATCTGAAATGGTCTTTTTCTCGTCTTCTGTGAGTGAATTCATGAATGCTGTAGATTTCCCTAGTTTAGCGAGATTAGCCAATCTGGTTTCTTTGTTTGTTCCTAAAATATTCAAATTATCTGGCGTCAGATAACTGATGTATCTTTTGGATAATGCGGGATGTACTGATAGAACATAGTCAGTCAGCGCGTTCGCGTATCCATTTTTCAGATCGTTTTCGTTTTCTATAGAATCGGCATTCGTTGTGTCGGTAGGCTTTTTGTATGTGAGTATTGCATCTACGACATGTTTGAAGTTGTCTGCGAATTCTTTTCCTCACTTTTCTGTTTTAATGTACTTCTCAAAAGCTCTGTAATTTCCTTTCCCATCAAATTGCGTCAAGGGATTGTCTTTTGCTAGCTTGAGGTTTGGATCAGTTACCTGAAACGCTTCTGCTCTATCTTTTTGCATTTGATCTTGTGATCAGAACGTGATTTCACGCTCTTCTGTTTTTGTAGTTTCTTTACCGTCAATTTTTTCTGTATAGGAATATTTGCATACCACTATCCTTTTTCATGCCATATAGGTATCGCTTCCTGATGCTTTTTCTAACTTTACGCTTGTTACCTCTTCCCCCAAATATAATGAGAGGAGTTCCACGAAGTTGTCTCTGTGCTGTTCTTTGGTTTTATCGCCATCTACTGGTGTCTTGTATTCGCAAAGGTCGCCTGTCGATATTGTTCCCATATAATCAAAGACTGCATTGAATGTTGCTTCGTTCCCCTTTGCTTCAAAAAATTTTTTAGCTGTTTCCTCTGTCCGGTTGGTGTTGAGTGCTTCTTGGACAGAGAGTTTGTCTTTTTCGGTTTTTGCTGCTGTCTCTTTTTCTTTGAGGACTTCTTCATCTTTTGCTGTGATCAATGATTCTCGCGTAGTTCATGATTCTTTGGGAGAATTTTCCTTGAAATATTCTGTCTTGTTGACGAAGACCTGTAGTTTTCCTGCATCAAAATTTACTCCAGGATCTTTTCCTTGTTCTAGTTTTTTGAGTCGGATGATGTATTTGATTTCTTGGATGATAGCAATTAATTTATCTAATTTTTCTATGTATTTTGGTGTTTTTCCTGTCTCTTTCTTTCATGCTGATGTAGCATATATGTCATCAGACACTCTTTCTTCTTCTGTTTCTTTTTCCTCCACTTTCTCTGTGACTTTACTTTGCTCAGTCAAGGTCTTGATATCTGTTTCAAATGCTTGATATGCTGCTTCATACGTTGTTAGCTGAGGACCTTCTTCTTTGTCTATTTTGTCAAAATGCATAAGCATATCGTCTCTTATACCTTCCAAGAGCTCGTCTCCATGATCATTGAATGCATCTGCTGCATCTTCTGTCGAAACTTTTTGTGTTTGGAGCACTTTTTCGAGTTTGTCGAATCTTTCTGTATATTTTTTATCATCGACCAATGAGTTGATGTTGCTCTTCTGCTCTGGTGTTTTGAATAGTGTGTCTCCCATGATAATACTTGATAGAGTAAAATTATATTGCGCTGATCATAGCGTCCAAATCTTTTAAGGATTCTTTGTCGTTGAGATGCTGTTCTCGTTCTATCTGTTTGATTTTTTCCAATGCATCTTTTGATTTCTTAAGCTTTTCCTGCACTTCAGCGTTCACTACTCCGTCGATGGTCTTGGAAAAAATATCGACAAAGCTATCTATGGTCTTGTCATTCAACCCATTGCCTTCTATGAGGATTTTGAGCCCTCTTGCGAGTGGTCGATGTCCCATGAGTGCATCGAGTACTTTGAGGATATAGTCTTTCTTTGCCATCATCTGAAGATAGAACGATAAAATGTTTTTTGTTCATATAATTCTATTCCAAACTAGCTTGAAATACAAAATAACCCTGCTTTAGCAGGGCTTATTGATTGACTTATTTTCATATTATTTTATAATCATTATTTTTCTTGCTACTTGCTGTCCTTCTCTGCTGTATAACTCAGGTATGCTTTGTGTTCTTAGATGTATCTTATTTGCGTATGTCTTGAGCACTGATTCTATTCCGTTCTCCTGTCAAAGATATCGCGGGAATGTGCAGACAGCAACTGCTCATAGCTCTTTGATCCTATCGAGAAAATGTTTATAGATATCTGCAACTCGTTCCTGGAATTTTTGGATATCCTGTTCTGAGGTAGTTTTTTTTACGATAGGTCCAAGTCGTCATTCCGTTACTATCAACATATCTTTTTTCTGTAGTTTATTGTCTAAATTCTCTTTGATGTCATGATTGAATATAATAAATTCTTTTTCTGGCGTAGCAAATTTATTGGATTTCCATCGATTTGCATTTTGTTCGGCATATTTTGTTTGGATATCTGATCATACGAAGTCATATCATAGGTAATTAGCCAGCATTCCTGTCGTTCATGATCATACGAACGGATCGTAGATGGTGAGCTTGTCTATATTGAGTTGAGAATCGTGGATTATATGTGTCAGTCATATGTTTATCATGATCTGTGTCAATTTGGCGGGCATCATACCCATTTGCATACTACGTCCGGGTTTTTCAAAATCTACCTCCTCATAAAGTTCGATATTCTGGTACTGCTCTACTATCCCATAGAGTCCATTTTCAAGATTGATGATTTCTTTGCCTTTGGTCTTGATCTCTTTGTCGGTATGGAAGATATCCACAAGTTTATATCTTCTGATTCCTGCCGTCCTTTTGAGGTGTTTCCCGTTGGTTTCACTTTGTATCCCGATGATTTTCACTTCAGCGAGCAATGTCTGCAATTCTTTTTCTTTGACCACTTTCCCTGCCTTGATAATGCCTCAAAGCTGCGGTAAGAGCTCTGGATATTCGGTATCGAAAATCACTATCCCCTTTTTGGGATAGCTCATGTTGCCAGGTTGCACTAAATTGAGTTCGGCGAGACTTATATCTATGTTTTTCCCTAATACTGCGAAATACATACTTTTAAACTAATTAAGAATTAAGAATAGTAAATTAAGATTGTGTCATTATGGCACTATAGCAAAATCATCTTTAAAAACAATAAAAGAAAAAATCCGACTGAGTTGGCCGGATTTTTTCTCCCTTTTTATATCTCTTATTATATACTCGGCTGATTTATAATTACGAATTTTTATTGATTATCCGTAATTCGTCATTTAGTTAAGCGGTTTGAAGCATTTTTTTCAATTCAAGGTCAGCGTTGATTTTTTCTAGTTTGATCAATGCTTTCTCTATTTCTTCAATACTTCATTCGGATTTTAATCTCTTGATCTTGTCTTCAAGACTTTTCTTATTCTGAAGTAGTGTGCTTTCTGGATCTTCAGGAGCAAGTGTCGCATCAGCGCTTACGATACGAACGATTTTTCCATCGATAAACACCATTCCCTTTGATGTACTGATGTACATTTCGTTTCCTACTTTGATATGGTTTTCCATAGGCCATACTTTCATGATCCCAGGTTGTACTGAAGTTACCATCGGAGGATGTCCTTCCATAACTTTCAAGTTTCCTGTTTCTGTAGGGATGGATATCTTCTCAATTTCTCATTGAAAGATTACTTTCGCTGGTGTTGAGATTTTTAATTTCATAGATTTTTATTAGGGTATAAAGCTACAATAATTCTATTCCGGATCCTTTTCTATGCAAATTTCTACAGTTTTGGGTAGTTGTTTGGCTTGACATTAATTAAACTTAGTGAATAGTTAATAGTTAAGAGTGAATAGTGTAGAATTTATCTTGATATGAACTACTGTATATTGCAATAGTCTATATGTATACGATTCCATTATTTTTCACTTTTAGTTTTTCACTATTAATTAGTCTTTTTGTTGAGTGATCTTCTGATGAAAGCTGGAGTTTCTAGATCTTCAGCTGGCTCTTCTTCTATTACTTGTGGTTCTGGAGTTATGTCTTTTTTAATTCCTCTCATGATAAAGTTTTCTGATTCTCTTCTTACTGGTACAGTAGGTCTTCCTAAGATATCTCTTTTTGGCTGTTTCAATATTTCTTCTTTGCTTTGTTCTTCGAATCCTGTAGCTATGATGGTAACTTTCACTTCATCTTCCATGCTATCATCCAAAGTCATTCACCGGAAGAAATTTACATCCGGATCAATGATCTCTTCAACGACCGCAGCAGCTTCTCTTACTTCTGCAGGAGTCAGATCATGTCCTCCTGAAACTGCGAAGATAATGCTCTTTGCTCCGTCTAAATTCTCTTCCAATAACGGATTCTCGATAGCTTTTCTTGCGGCTTCCACTGCTCTCTTTTCGCCTGCTCCATATCCGATACCGAGCAATGCATTTCCAGAGTTTGTCATTACCGCTTTCACATCAGCGAAATCGATATTGATATCTCCTGGTTTGATGATAAGATCCGATATTCCTTGTACTCCTAAGTAGAGAATTTTGTCTATCATAGTGAATGCTTGTTTGAAACTTGTTTTCTTGTCTATTACGTTGAAAATTTTGTCATTAGGGATGACAATAAGCGTATCTACGGCTTCCTTGATTTTTTTTACGCCTTCTTCTGCGTTTCCTGTTCTCCTATTCCCTTCAAAACTGAATGGTTTGGTGATGATACCTACGGTAAGGATTCCCATCCCTCTTGCGATATTTGCGATGACTGGAGCCGCACCTGTTCCGGTACCTCCTCCCATTCCGGAAGTAATGAATACCATATCGGTATCTTGAAGCATGGCTTTGATTTCAGCTTCGCTTTCTTCAGCTGCTTTTCTTCCTATTTCAGGATTAGCTCAAGCGCCAAGTCCTTTGGTGAGATTGAGTCCGATATTTACTTTTTTTTCTGCTAGATTTGTTGCAAGATCTTGGGCGTCGGTATTGATAGCTACGAATCCTACTCCATCTAAGCCTTCGGTAATCATTCTGTTTAGCGCTTTATTCCCGCAACCACCTATTCCTAATACTTTGATCTTTGCTCCTGGGATAAATTCTGGATTGATTTCATGAAGTACCATTTTGAAAATACAATTAAGAGTTAAAAAAGAAGAATTAAGAATATATAGTTTAGAATAGGTCTTTGAAGAATGTCCCTATCTTTCCGACGAAGTCGAGGTTGAATTTTAATCCCATGCCTTTTCTTCCTTCGGTATATTTATTCGCTCGTACATAGGTTCCTAGAACGTTGATGAACTGGATGTTTGATGAGATGTCGCCTAGATTCAATATATTATCTTTTCCATAGAATGTAGCCAATTTGAAGATATCTTTGGAAAGGAGATCGAGATTTGGCATTCTTGCTCCTCCTCCGATCAAGAGGACTCCTCCTGCCAATCTTCCGTCTCTTTCGAGTGACTCAAGATGTTTGTTTATCTTGAGGAAGATTTCTTCGTATCTTGCGTTGATGACGTCTGAAAGGAATAAACTATCTATAGGACTATCATCTGTCGCCCTTTCTTTTTGTACGATAGCTGATCCGTGTGTTCTCTTGATTTCTTCAGCTTCTTTTATGTCGACTTGCATGCCAATGGAAATATCTTTGGTGACATCTTCACTTCCGATAGGGAGCGTTCCGTATCCCAACGGATATCCATCTTCATAGATGACATAGCTTGTCTGATTTTTTCCCATATCTATGAGTATTGTTCCGAGATCTTTGTGGTCATAATCCAACGCTACTTCGCTTGCTGCGATAATGTTTGGTACAATATCCACGATATTCAATCCTACTTTTTCGAATGCATCGATGATGCCGTTGTAGATGTTCTTTGGAATCATGAATACGTCTGCGATAAGCTCAAGTTTTTTTCCTTTCATGCCGATAGGATCCTTTTCTCTCTTAGATTCGTCTATGACGAAATGAACAGGTACGATTTTGATGGTTTCGAAATTGCTTCTGCTAGAGATTTCTGCCACTACTCTGGAAAGATGATCTATATCTTCAGGACCTATTTCTTCGGTCATGATCCTCTTTTGTTCTATGATTCTATTCACGATCATCTCTGGATGCGATATTCCTACAAACACTTCTTCTATGAAGTCGCCTCCGAGTTTCTTGATGAAAGATTCCGTGATTTTGTTTATAGTGTTTACGAAACTTTCCGAATCGAGGATTTTACCCTTGCGCATACCCTGAGTAGGTTCCATTTGTTTAGCTAAGATGATTTCTTTGCCATCATCGTTAGCGAAGACCACTCATTTGATGACATCATTTCCGATATCGAAAACTGCTTTGATGTCTTTCATACCCGTTATTGATGTTAAAGAGATAAAAAGTTGTGTTAAAATGGATGTAGCAATAGTACTATGAAAAACAAATCCATTTTTTGCTATTGTGATATACGATGGTTATCAGATGTATTTTTACTAAAAATTGCTTTGCTAAAATATAGTTATCAGCTAAAATATATTGTTTTTTAAATAAAAAATATACTAGTTTTGAACTAGTATATCTATTATCTTTACTGGTATCTATCTGTTTATTTTCTTTTTGTACATCATATAGAGAAGGTGGATCTTTTTCCTGATGTCCATATGGAATTTTAGCATGTTTTTGTTGATTATTATGCCTCGTCACCTTTCTCAAAGCTTTTTAGTTTTATAGATAACTATAGGTAATCGAATGACTTGTATAAGGTATTCATATATCTTGCCTAAAATCCCTCAAGAGAGAAATTCTATGGTTTTCTTGAATATGCTTGTACCTGATGATGGCGTGAGTCAGATATTGATGCAATGTCTGCCTGGGAAATTTGGTAATGCGCTTTCCAATCGTTTATTGTGTTTATAGATATTTTCTGGTGTCTCTTGATAGAGTGGTACGAGATGAGCTAATCGATAGATAAAGTAAATGTCGTTTTGCGGTAACATAATATTATAGAGATTTTGGTGGGTATTCGTAATATAGAAACTTAGGCAGAATTTTTTCTTTTTACCTCGTACTACTCCCCTTTTGAGTCCAAACACGAAAAACATTATCGCGCTTCGCAATCTTGCACGCCAAAGCGCTCATTTCTTGGTGACGATAAAGATATCTATATCAGAGTCCTTGTGTAAAGCATTGAAAGTTATAGAGTTGCAGAGATAGATGGATTGGATGAATGGTATGGATCTATATAATCGTGAGTATTTTTTAATAAATGTCAAAAAAAAGTCCATATACTCGTTTTTTTTGTCCCAGCTGTACTTTTCTTCATCTGGAGGAAATTCTTGCCCTCTCAGGATGTCTTCTTGTTTCTTTCGTCATTTTTTTTCAAAAAGGAAATAGCTATATTGACGAGGAACCTCGTAATTCATGATTTTATAGAAGACAAGATGTTGATTGTCGTCTAAAGTATTTGCAATAGGATGGTCATAGGATCTTTCCAAAGTCGGTGAACAACTAATAACTAAAAGTGAAAAAATGGATGTGTGTTTTTTGCTTACTATTGTAGTAGTATATAGTAGTCCATAAAAAAAACAAGTCTTACATTATTCACTATGTATTAATTTTTAATTGTCCCATTCAAGGCAATCACCGGTAGTAGCGAAACTCAAACACATTTGTTTCTTAAGGCTGATTGTTCTTGTGTCGGCTTCAAAACGTGCCAGTGTTTTACAGCCTGTTCCTGTAGTATCGCATTGTAAAAGCGTATCTGCACCTGTACTTACAGAATTTATTCCTGAAAAATAGAAAAACGATTTTTCCTGCGTTTTCTGTAATCATTTGTTGATGTATACCTGATATGCATCTCAGCTCATTACTATTGTATAGGCAGCAGTTGAGCAATAATTATTCACATCTCCTGTCACAGAAATACTCCTATATATATAGTAGGGATTTCATTGT
>CAZIVH010000001.1:103100-110713 GCA_964542965.1 uncultured Candidatus Peribacteria bacterium
ATGAGTATCTCGAGAAAACTGAATCCTTTTTTTGTTTTCATAAAAACATTAATAATTAAAAATGAATAATGATGGCATTGCTTATTTTATTGCTATTGTAGATATACAATAGTCCATAAGAAAAACAAGTCCTACATTATTCATTATCAATCATTCACTATTCATTAATTTTTATGAGTTAATAAGCGGTCTTACGACATATCTATAGTTGTTTTCATCTTTATCCATGAGGATCAATGGCTTCTGGTTGTCGATTACATTAAAGATCAACTCATCTCCTTTTATAATCTTAATGAAGTCGGTGATGTATTTTCCATTGATTCCGAAATTTACTGGCTCTCCTTCTATGATAGCGGGGATATTTGTGGTACCAGCTCCTTTGTCTGTTTTTCCTGATGAAATGATGATGCTATCCCTATTGGTCTCTATCTGGATATAATTATTGATGTCTCTTGTGAGGATTCCTATCTTCCTGATCGCCTTTTCACAGAGATTCTTATCTACCAATATCTTTGTATTGAACTTTCTTGGCATAATCTCTTCTCTGTCGTATTCAGGGAAGTTTCCTTGAATCAACAATGACGTAGCTAATATCTTCATATCTTTGACTTGCACTTGGAATGCGATAAGGTTCTCGGAATATTTTACGGTGATGGTTTCCGTTTCGTTGTTCATTGCGTATTCAGCTATTTTTTGGATATCAGTCATCGTTACTTTTGGCACGATAAGGGAAAAATCAGCTTCCTTGATACCAGGAGCCTTGTATTCAGCGAGCCTGAAAGAATCAGTACCTACGAAGATCAGGTTATCTTCCTTTGCTTTCAATAATACTCAGGTAAGCACAGGACTGAAATTTTTCTCTGTCACTGAATATTCTACTTTTGCTATTCCATCTGCGAATAACTGATTCTCTACGGAGATTGTATTCTCGTTTGGCACTTCAGGCAATGCTACATATTCGCTTGCTGATATGCCATTGATATCGAAATTGTCTTTTGCGGATTTCAAGGTCATGACTTGAGATTTTTGATCAACACTCAGTTCTATCTCTTTCTCTTCTATCGTCTTGATGATATCGGAAAATGTCCTTGCGTTTACGGTGATAGCTCCTTCCATAGTAACTTTGCATGGTATCTCTATCTCTATGTATTTTTCCATATCCGTAGCTCTCAAAAGCAGTGCATCTATCGATGCTTTGAAATAGAAATTTTGCAATATAGGCAAAGTAGCGTTTTTGGATACGAATCTTAATCCGAGATCGACGATCTCCATAAGTTTGGCTGTTTCAATAGTGATTTTCATGACTCTTTGACTAAAAGACTAAAAAGATTGTTGAGAGGTGGAAAGATGGAGAATGGAAAGATTACGTTTTCAATTACTCAATCTTTTACTATTATTTCCCGTAGTTACGTAGATCAGCCATTTCATTGAACCATATTAACGCTTTTTCGAATTCTGGAATATTAAATTCCGGGCATTTTTTTGCGGTAAAATACAATTCTGCATACCCAATCCATCGTGACATGAAGCCTGATGTTCTCTGTGCTTGATCTCCTTTTGTTCTGATGACTAATTCGATAGGAGCTACATTCCCCAGATCCAATGCTCATGAAATATCCTCTTCCGTTATTGTGGTCATATCTTTTCATGTTTTTGCTATATTCTGTACTCATCTTACTATCTCATCCCTTCCACCGTAATTGATAGCGAAAACAAAGTATCTATCAGAATCGTACGTGTTTCTTGTTTGTTTAGCTAAGAGATATTCCCTGAAATCATCCGTGATTCAACTAAGATCTCCGATAGGCTTGAAATTGATTTTGTTCGCTGCCATGAACTCATCAAGATCTTCCTCTACTATCTTATACATGCTCATGAGGAAATCGTATTCCTCCTTTGGTCTCTTTTTCGCGTTTTCTGTGCTCAATCCTCGGAGCGTAAATACTTTTACATCAGTCTTGGTAAACGTGTATTGGATCAATTCAACTGCTCTTTCGTATGATATCATGTATGCTTCTGCGACCGTCTTATTATTCTCTTTTGCTCGTGTTCTATTGCCGTCAGGTACGATTGCTACGTGTTTCGGGTAATTCATAGAATATAAGAATGAAAAAACAAAAAAATATAGTACATAAACTGTGTGTAAATTGATATGTATTTGGTTCAAATATGCAAGAGAAATAAAAAAAGGCTTACGGAACACCGTAAGCCAAAATGTTTGTCAAAAAAGGAAGAGTTTGCTTATAGATCCTCCAGGAGTCTTGTGTTCCTTGATAGCTTCTCCGAAAAGCTCTGCTGTGGACAATACCTGTATCTTCTTCGATTTTTTCCTGAATTTGATGGTATCGAGAACATAAAATTCGTTGATACCAGAATCGTCGATTCTTTTCTGTGAATTCCCTGATAATACCGGATGTGAACAGCAAGCACGAACACTTGCCGCTCCCATATCGAGCATTGTATTCGCGGCGATAGTTATCGTCTTAGCAGAATCCACGATGTCGTCCAGTAACCAGATATTCTTGCCTTTAACATCTCCTAAAGGGATAAGTTTCTCTATTTTCCCGTCTACTTTGTTCTTGTAGCAGATGATAAGGGGAAGTCCAAGATACTTTGCATAGGATTCTGCGCGTCGTGCACCTCCGACATCAGCTGAAGCGATTGCCATGTTCGGCAAATCGTGCTGTTTGATAGCTGGGATGAAACAGTAAGAACCATACAAGTTATCTACAGGGATACTGAAGAACCCTTGTATCTGATCTACATGAAGATCTAAAGTTATAACCTTTTTGATACCCGCATTGGTGATTAAATCCGCATTCAATCGTGCCGTAATAGGGACTCTTGGTTCATCTTTACGATCTTGTCTCGCTCCTCCGTAGTAAGGAATGACCGCAATGACTTCTTTGGCTGAAGCGCGCATAGCTGCATCATTGATTGCTAGTAGTTCATAGAGATGTTCTCCCATATGTTTTTTCGCAATCGGATTGGTCGGTTGTACGACAACTACGCTATATCCGCGTATGGTTTCTGGAAATTTTGGTTTCCAGTCTCCATCACCAAAGGTCTTGAAGTTTATTTCCGTGTACGGGACTCCGCAGTACTCCGCGATTTTTTTTGCTAAAGGAATATTGGATCTTCCTGACGCAATCACAAGATTTTCAATCATAGGTTTTGTTTTTATAGTGAGTTATTATTTTTTGGTACTATATCCTTTTATATGATCACTTCAATCCGTTTTCTCTAATTTCTCCATAGAGCTTGAATGGAACTCACTTCGTTATCTTCACTTGGACGAACTCCCCTACTTTAGGTGATTTTCCCCCTTCTATGAGAATCTGTTTCATATTGTCGGTGTATCACTCAACGACAGAATGATTAAACGATGAATCGCTTAAACGATTTTCCTTTTTTATACTATTAACAAGTACGGTCCTGATATTTCCTACCTCTTTTTTATTGTTTTTCAGGGAAATAGCAGTCAGAACGTCGTTGAGTCTGTTCCGTCTGTCTCGTTTCACGGAACGCGGAATGTCGTCAGGATAATTTTTTGCTGCCAATGTTCATGGTCTCTGCGAATAGATTCCTATATAAATCATATCGAACTTTCCGTATTTGACCAATGACAAGGTCTTCTTGAAATCTGCTTCTGTCTCTCCTGGAAATCCAACGATGATGTCCGTCGTAATGCTGATATCCCTCTTCAATTTTCTGATATGGTCGATCCGATCTTTCGCTTGTTTGACGGTATATCCTCTGAACATTTTCTTCAAAATGCTATCTGATCCTGACTGCAACGGCATATGGATGTGCGGACAGAGTTTTTCCTCCTTTTCATGTAGGGATAATAATTCTTTGCTATAATAAGTAGGATATGGTGATGTATATCTCAGCCATTTCAGTCATTTGAGCTTCAAAACCTCTTTTACTATCGTCACGAACTCCGGATGCTTATTGACGATCTGACCCAATAAGACTATTTCCTGCGCTCAATTTTTCAGATGGATCTTTGCTTCATCGACAATCTGTTTGACGGGGAAATATTTTTCCAACCCTCTCGCATACGGTACGATGCAGTAGGCACAGAATTGGTTGCATCACGTAGAAATCGGTATGTATGCGGTCGTTTTGTGCGTATTCATCGATGTTGGCATTCAGGTTGGTATTATTTTTTCGTATTCATTCACTAATTCTTTATCATACTTTATTTTGTATCAAAGCTTTTTTAGCATCAATGGCAATAAGCCGGTATCGTCTATCCTCCGCATCAGCTCTATATTCTTCCGTTTCTGGGTAAGTTTATGGAACAAAGGATTGAACGCGTTATTTATTCAGACGAATTTTAAATTCTGCATGTTGGATTTTGGATTCTCATTTATCTCTTCTGTGGTCAATCAAAGTATCTCTGGAGCTTTTGTCTGTATCGTCCCCATGAAGTTCCCTATTTTTAGTTTAGAATCTGTCTGTAATTTTGAATTTCTTAGCGTATGCTGTATCATACATCCGGTGATCCGGACTTTCTGATCTGGTCTTATGACTTTGAGCTTTCCGGTGATCTTGTCTTCGGATTTCTGTCTCACGGAACAGGTATCGAATATGATAATATCGGCATCTTCTATTTTCTCTGTATACGAATATCAGCAGTTGGTAAGCACTGCTCTGATTCTTGCGCTGTCTGCATAATTCATCTGACATCCGAAGATGAGGATATGGAATTTCATAGCATATCTGTATATAAAGCGTAATGTATTTCGCCTGGTTAACTCCCTTCGGTCGCGTATATTGATTGAAAACAATTACGGATTAAACCAAAATATACCCACGAAGTGCTGATTATACCCGATATAGCAAATCACATCCGAAGGATAAATTACAACGAAGTGTTTATGTAGTAGCGATTTGATTTCTCTAGTCAATAAAAAGTGAAAAAAGTATTGTATTTTTGGAGAAAAAGACTATATGCTTCATCCCAAACAAAAACACATATCCCACAAAAACACTAACGACATGATGAAACAGATTATCTGCATTGATGCAGACAAGTATCCCCATTTACAAGACTTGTATCAAATCGTTTCTGAAGCGATTAATCAAGTTATTCCAAAAGATGCCCTTTCCCCACTTTCTCACGATGGAATTATGAAACGTGTGGAAGAAGGTGTGTTGCACTTCAAAGAAATGGAGGATGATATGAAAATCCTTCAATCAAAATTCTTTCATTATTATTCTGACAATTTGAAGGAAACCATTATTCAACGTTCTGGAAACAGGATTGCCGTTTTCTCGGAGGAGGTATTGATTTCTGTCTCTTAAAAATGTGATGACTAAACTGTATATTGGCTGCGTATTGTTGTACGCAGCTTTTTCTGTTTGCAAACTCTTATCTTTTTTTTATTCTTTTGATGTTTATTTTTTCTTCATTCTTATGATAGCGCTGATATTTGTAGTTGTACTTATATTGCTTATCCCCTTCTTTTTCCCTGGATATTATGTCACAGAATTGATGATGAGCTTTTTGCCATATTTGATCTGAATGGCCGGTATATTTCTGCTTATAAGTTTTATGCAATTGAGAAAGAAAATGAAGCCTGGATATCCACATCTCTCACAACGTTATTTTCGAGGGATTTCGTTTCTTGTATTCTGTGTGTTGTTTTTTGTTTGGAGTAGGCAATTCAATCGTTTCTATATTAGTGAGCCTTTATCTCAGGATGCTTCTTCATGAGCGATAACCGTCTTTTTTGCAAATATCCATAAGAACAATACTCATTATGATGAGCTTACTTCCATTATTTCTGAAAACGATCCTGATATACTCATGTTTGTGGAATTTGCCGATCATCATTACGATCACCTCAAAACATTTCTTCAAAAACATTATCCGTATACCAACAACATCAGTCGATCAAAAAGCTTTATAGGAAGTATGGTATTTAGCAAATATCCTATCAACAACAAGGCTGATGATTTCCCTCAAGGAGCCTGGAGATATGGGTATTTTTCCTTTCCTTATTCTGGGCAAGAGCTGTATATGTACCTTGTTCATGTCAGTTCTCCTGATTCTTACAATCATTTTCTTATGAGAAACGAGCAACTGCAAAAATTCGTCAATGATTTCCAAATCCACGAATCCGATAGAAAACATGATAATGTACTTGTAGTCTGAGATTTTAATATAACCCCCCGATCCTCATATTATGATATTCTTTCCTCCACATTTTCTTGAGAGCTCAATAACACCACTTCCCATATCCCATTCTTACTGACTTGGAAATTGATGGGACTCCCTTTTGCACGTGCGCATATCGATCATCTTTGGACTACTCCTTCGATCGCTGTCGAACATATGAAAGCTATTTCCATACCAGGTTCAGATCATAAATGATTCCTTTTTGATTTGACGCTGAACCATTAGACTTTCCATGGTCAAAAATTTGCATTTTTGCCCAAAAACCGTATAATTAATAGTGATTTATATTGTTTATACCTGCAAACAATGATAAACAAAAAAGAAAAACCAATGGAAGACTCATCATTATGATCTATAAAGAAGGACTTCTTTTTTGATATGGAAGACGATCCCAAAGCAGTTTCCGATCCCAAAAAAGAGATTAAGAAGTCATTGTGTTTATTCAGTTCAGATTCCCTTTCCGGGTATGGATTGGATCTTATCTTTGATCTTGTAAAAGAAGCTGGTTTCGATGGGCTTGATTTGGCTATATGGAAAAATTTCGATGCATGGAAGATAGACTATGTCAAAAAGCTTTCAGAGAAATACGAACTTCCTGTCAAAGTGATTCAGACATCAGACAATCTCAATGACAAGGAAATCAATAGAGCTATAGATCTTTGTTATGAGCTTGGTGCAGATACTATCGCCATCAACGCTCCGAAATTCTTCAATTTCAAGGCATTCAATTTCATCGCAGATAATATCCTCAGACGAAGAAAAGAGAATAAAAGCATCCATTTCACTATCATCAATCCTGAAGATTCTAGCGTATTCGCTTTACCTATACCTAAGTATCGTTTCAGTAACATGGTGGAGATCGTGAAAAAATATCTTTGCTATATCGGATTGGATATCTCTAATCTTGATTCTGACGCTTTTGAAAGCGATTTTATGAGAAAAATGAAAGATTTCCTCCCGTATCTCTCTGTCATCTATTTCTCAGATAAGACAAGAGTCGGCGAATGACATATCTTACCAGGAGACGGCGTCCTTAAGTTGGAAAGCTTTCTCAAAAAGATCAAGGAATATGGGTTTAACCGCTACATCAGCACTAAGATCTCCATAGCGAAATCTGATCTTGCCGATTCGGACAAAGTAAAGATCATCCTAAAAAAATCGAGAAAATATCTTCAGGAAAATTACGAAGAAGTTGAAATAGATTAATATATTTCTCTAGTAAAAATCCTCCCGCTTTCTTGCAGGAGGTTTTTTTTTATTGTTGTGGATTCGATGGATTCTTTTTTCTGAGGAATATATAGTAGAGCATCAAAAATGGGAAGAGTATGAATTTTTTGAAGCTCGGCTTGATCCGTAGAAATGCCGGGTAATCCTTGAAAAGCATCCTGAGAAAATTCCCGAACTTATTCGTTTCCTTGTGCGG
>CAZIVH010000002.1:0-74938 GCA_964542965.1 uncultured Candidatus Peribacteria bacterium
CTGAAAGCTTGGAACTTTCTAGAATCGCCGCTCAATCAGCTGCGCAGACCATCAAACAAAGTTTAAAATGAATCGAGAGAGAAAGATTCTTCGAAAAATTCCAGAACAAACAAGGGGAACTTTTGAAAGCCAGAGTCATCAGAGTCCATGCAGATAGCGTTATCCTAGATATCGAAGGGACAGCGGTTGTCTTGCAACCAGACGGACAGATACCAAACAGGATGTATGAACCGGGCGAAGAGATCTTTGTACTTTTGAAACAAATCTCCAAAGGACAAGGAGGAATTATCCTTGAAATCACGCAATCTACGACAGAATATATCGAAGCCATCTTGAGAAAAATCGTACCAGAACTCGAAGAAGGAATCGTCGGAATCGAAAAAATTGTGAGAATCCCATGAAAAAGAACCAAGATCATTGTCTATTCGAATGAAGAAAAAGTCGATCCGGTCGGAGTTATGGTCGGAAGCAAGGGAGATAGAATCAATACGGTTCTTTCATTGCTCGACGGAGAAAAGATAGACTTCATCGAAGACACCGAAGATCCAATACAGCTTATCAAGAACTGTTTGAAGCCAGCGCAAATCAACAGTGTAGACCTCGAAGATAACAAAGCTATCGTCATGATGGACGAAAGCCAGAAAGCATTGGCTATCGGTAAGGGAGCTTCCAATGTAAAATTAGCGACACAATTGACGTGATATCAGATAGAGATCAGATAATCATAAATAGTTTCTCAAAAAGCCTGTTTCGACGGGCTTTTTCCTATATAAAAAAAATGGATAATAGCAATACCTATTATCCATCATTTATCGTGACCGAAAACTTATACAATGACTTCTTGCTTCGATTCCAGGTTTAATACCCTTGCACGTCCCTTGGAAATTTCCCTTGAAGGGAAACCAAACGAACATGGAGAACTTTGGACAATCTCAAGATGACTTACCACCACAACCACTTCCTTTTCGCAAGATTGAATGAATTCATCAAGCCAACGCTGATTGTATACAGAAACCTCTTTCTGTTCCTGCTCTTTCAATCGTCTTGCTTCCTTGTTAGCATCACTTCCCGACCAAAGCTCATAGTGTTTCCTGAAATATACATCAATATCATTTTTGAACCAAACATCTTCCATCTCTTTTGCTGTCTGAATTGCACGGTTCGCCATAGAGGTAAGAAATACTACGTCCTTATCCCTGATCTCAGGTATCAACTTTACAGCTAATCGACGGACTGAAGTTTTACCTTCATCAGAAAGATTGAAGGGTTCAGTCATGATGTACTCACCATGACGAATAAAAATCACTCTTTTTGTTTTCATATGTTTGATGTTTTTTACGATACTATGATAATTACAAGAAAAGTCAATTGTATTTATTAAGGCATCATATCACCTATAGATATTCTTGCATTTGCAAATTTTCCACTCTCGAGTATACTTAGGTATATGTATTTTACCCTACTCTATATATTCATGGGAAAAACCAATGAACACACATACAATAGAATTTTGCATCCTGATCTCTCCATAAAAGAAGATCTCGATAAATTTTGCAATGACATGAAGGATCATATAGAGGCTACCTTATCATGGCAATGGAAAGAAAAAGCATGGAAGGAAGACGAAAGAAACACTTTTTTGGATTCTCTACCGGATACGCTCAAAGCCATAGAAGATCTCAAAGAAAAAAAACTCTCTCCTCTTGATATGAAATTTCTTAGGCTGATCGAAAGATATTATTTTGTAATATCCAACAAACCGAACTTGAAAACCAAAAACCATCCTGAGCATTATGCATCATACTTATCTATAGTAAGGGACGATATAGCAAAATTTTATCTTGAATGCGCGATACAAAACATTTACGATATAGCGCATAATCCTATTGAAAAAATAGAATGATTGCCTGAGATAATCTCTATATGCAATTTTTTTGAGCAAAAATACAAAAATAAACAGTGAGATATCAACTGGAAAGCATACCATGATGAGTATTTCAAAAACGAATGAATAAAGCTTTCACGTATGATTGATGATATCCTCAATAAATATCCTACCCAACAAAAGTTTTCCCCCAATATACCGCTTTTGTTCAAAATTTTTGACTTTCACAACAGATATAGTCTTGAGGTACTCTTTAGCATACTCACCTATCAGCTACACTATTCAAAAGATCAAGCTACCAAGCTTATAGAAAACCATATAGAATAATCGATATGCTATCTATCGAAGAACTTATCGATATCGCTTTTTGGTGTCTTGATAAAGAACGGCCTACCATGCTGACAAACAAAAAGTCCTTGAATTGCCTGCAGTCCTTCTCTCACAAGATTCGCCATCTCCGGCAATGAGAGTCTATCTCCCGCTTTGATAGAAACTTTGCAAGCATGCGTCGCGAAAATCTTATCTAAGATATGGTCGAATGTTATTGTCTCCAGATACAGGATATGATTAAATATTTTTTCCATATCGATCTTGTAGATAGAAAATACCTGAGGGACGGAATAGATAGCAACTTTATTTTCCCCTATCCTAGAGGCATCAAAGCCCAAAGTATTTATCTGATCCAATTTTTCGTCAATATTCGGGATGTTCGCAATCTCGATAATGATGGGTTGGAGAAGAATCTCTGAAGATGGTGATTCAGAAGTATTGATTCATTTCTTTATCTTTTCGAAGAGGATCCTTTCCGCCAATGCGTGCTGATCGATATAGAACAACGAATCATTTGATTCTACAAGGATATACGAATTCCACAATTGCCCTATCACTTTATAATCGCCAATTTCCTTATCCCACAATTGTTCTTGCTGCTCCACGGTCGTGAATGCTGCCGTTTGCGTGACTACAGGCTGTGATACGGTTGCAAAGTCGTTTACTCCAAACATACTATTCTGCTCTACTACCGGCGTAGGCGATGAAGAAACTTCAAGCCTGGAGAACTGTTGACTGATGGTCGATACTCTCTGTTCTCCGAGCGCTTTCTGGACATTGGAATAAATCACATCATAGACCTTTCTGGAATCCGCGAATTTCACTTCAAGCTTTCTTGGATGAACGTTGACGTCCACGAAACTCGGTTTTGCATCGATCATCAAGATCGCTAACGGATATTCATTGGGCGCTATCTGCCTATAATAGGCGTCCATCAACGCTTTCTTGATTACCTTGTCCTGGACCGGCCTTTTGTTGACGTAAATCTTGATATTCTCTGCAGATCAGAAAAGCAGCTGCGCATTTCATACAACGCCATACAGCGACAATTCCTCTATCGTATGCTGCAATTCTTTGACGTGTTGAGATCGATCTTTTTTGTAGATATCCTGCAATCTCTCCATCAGAGAATCTCTCGGCTGTAGATCAAACACTATTTTGTCATTTTTTTTGAATATAAACGTCTTATCAGGATGCATCAATGCGATATCTACGATATAGTTGTAACAATAGAAAAATTCCGTCTGCGAGGATTTGAGGAATTTGAGTCTTGCAGGCACATTATAGAACAAATCTTGGATCGTGACGATAGTGCCATGAGCAAACCCTACCGGCTGATGCTTGATGATAGGATCCATTCACAGTTTCGTTATTTTCGTCCCTATTTCGCTGTATGCTGTCTTGGAAATCACTGTCGTCTTGCTGACCTCAGCAATACTCGCCAACGCCTCTCCACGGAACCCATAGCTACTCAGATTGAAAAGATCTTGTTCGCCATAAATCTTGGAAGTAGCATATCTCTCGAATAATAATTCCATATCTGACAACTCTATCCCGGACCCGTTGTCCTCGACGCTGATAAGCGATTTCCCGCCATCATGAATATCTATAGTGATCTGTGTAGCTCACGCATCCAAACTATTTTCCACCAATTCTTTGAGTATCGAAGCCGGTCTTTCTACAATCTCCCCTGCCTTGAGCCTATTGATGAGATATTCCGGTAATCTACGGATAGCCATACCAAATATAATTTTAAATTTTAAATTCTAAATTTTTAAACCATTTTTATTAGAATTGTATACTAGTTTTTAGTATTTTGGCTTGAATTTTCAACCACATTACTCATAAATCACGATAATCTACGATAGTTCATGAGAAGATAATTCCAGCACTATTCACCATTACCTATTCACTTTTCACTGAAATATGGAATATATACAGGCTATACTCAGAAAATATCCCAATCGCATCAAATACGGACTCTTAATCCTAGATGTTTTTGCAATGGTTTTGGCGATCAAAACCTATGTGAATTACGTCTCCATCGAGACTGCTATCGAAAACGCAAGCCTACAACAACAGATCAAAAGCGATGAGCTGGCATTCACTCAAAATTTCCTCATACCGTATGAAAAATCAGAATATGCCAGTTATTTCCTTCAGCACGAAAACAATATGCTGCTCCGCGATGAATATATCGTCAAATTCGAAGAGATGTACCAGAAGCAAGAAGTGAATACCTGAACGACTGTCGACCCTTATATGCAAGATAATATCAATGAGGCAAATAGCCCTCAAGAATCTTGGAGGAAATTCATCCTCGAAAAGTTCAATGGATAGATAATTGGAGTTGCATTACTGGTTAGGATGCGTAAACTATAGTCATTAGGAATACTTTCCTTTTACTCTATAAAAACATAATCATGAAAAAAATCATTACATTTCTCGCTATCACATGACTTTCCTTGTTTATCATCGCATGATGTTCCAGTAAAAATAGGATACAAGCTGGAGATCTTGTTTCCATAACCTATACTGCCACGTTCTCAGATTGAGAAATCTTTGATCAAAATACCGAGAAAGCGCCCCTTATGTTCATGGTCGGCTCCCATCAAGTCATTCAATGACTGGATGATGCTGTCTTAGGCATGAAAGTGGGAAAGAGAAAAACTGTAACGATATCTCCTGAAAACTGATATGGTCCTCTATATAACACTACTCTTGTACAAAAAGTGGGTAAGCTTATCTTTGATAAGCTAGGGATCACGCCAAAAGTAGGAAGTACGCAAAAATTGGATCAGCTTGAGGGAGTCATCAAAGGCGTAGAAACAGATGGAAGCGGCAATGAATATGTCCTCTTCGATATCAATCCTAGACAGACATGGGACACATTAACCTACAAAATCACTGTTCTCGCAAAAGAACAACCGATCGAAAAATAGTTTTACCTGATTATCAGGGATATGCAATTATTCAAGAGAGTCTTATTATCACTTTTTCCTGACGAAATAGTTGCACAGACAATCAACCCTGCAAGCATGTTTATTTCGTTCATCTCGACGAAAGAATTTTTTTCCGTAATCAATAGAAAAATCGTGGAAAACTATAAACTCAACCTCTTTGATGTAACACTCGACCCTTTCGAATTCAAGATCTGATTCGGAAACAAGCAAGATATCAAGCCAAAAGATATAGATACGTATTATAGCTATTGCGCGACTGCAAACCTTAATGGATATAGATTCTTTTCGCCGGCGAATATAGGCAACAATCTTGCGTTGGTCGTAGGATTATATGTAAAGGATATCTTCAGATCCTATCCGCCAGAATATTATCTCAATTTTTTGTATACCATATTCTTGCTAAATTTTGTATTCCTCGCGAGGATAAAGGTATTTCCCTACAAAGATAGGGAGAAAAATTACAATCGGTTCGTAGAGATCATGTTCTCTTTCTATGAATTTGTCTTCCAACAGACCGGGAAAAAGATAGATCCCGCCATCATCAAATCCCTCAAAAAGGAATTGCTCAATCAGATAGAATTGTTTTTCTTATTGTTTGCTGTCTACAAAAATTTCAACACTATATTTACGAATCCTCATATCAGCGACAAAGACATCTATTCATGGCTTTTCTATGATGAACTCAAATGAGATACCAAAAGCGTCTATGCAGAATTCATCGCCAATCACAAAGAGTACACGAGCAAGGCCACCTTCTCTGCCGTAGAGACCAAGATTATGCAATCGGTATTGCCTGCAGACATCTTACTCAGATACCTTTTTCTGGATTCTGATATGTTCCTGATCACCAATACCGTGATTGCAAAAGTCTTTGACAAAAAGGTTCTCGATACCTTTATCACGAGTTTCCGTACCGACGAAAGCCAACTCGAGAACTTCTTGCTCTACATCACGGACTACAGGAATTTCAAAAGGAACTTCTTCTGAGGAGTGCAAAAATACATTGTCACCACCTTTAGGGATCATGACAAAAAATCCCCGATCAAGGAAGATCTAGATGATCTCATGTCATCTATCGGCGAAGATGTAGAGAACATCGAAAGCTTCAAAATCCCAGAAAGAATCAAGAAAGAATCCAAAATGATGGAAAAAATACTGAATTTCTACATCACCTTGATAGGAGGCTCTCGGGTTTCTAGGTGAGATAGCTTTTTTTTGAGATTATTCAGGAAACCGCTGATCAATGATATCCACACCATCTATGATCAATTGGAAGAAAAAAATTATTCTCTCCTCTACTATGGCTCTCTCCTCTACCAATACGGGAAAAACGTATTTTTCTATAAGCATACTGCAGAGAATGTCAGAGCTGGGAAACAAAAATTCATTCTTCCTCAGACCACCAACATCAAAAACATCTATTCCAATATTTCGCTCCTCAAGTCTTTCGATGATAGCGCATTGGCTACCATTCTCCAAGATATCAATCCAAAAGACGTCAGGTTGTATATCAAGAACAAAAAACTCATAGAACTTTTCAAATGACTCATAGGAAATGAGATATCAACTATGGTGAAAAATTCAGACCTTCAATTCATAGCTTCCGCATATCAGGAAATGTCCAAACTTTTCTCCCATAAGCATTTTCTCAAGACAATACAACAATCACTGACTGAACAAGACGTCTATCACCTCAAAGAAAATATATATAATCTGGATTTTCGGGTACATAAATTATTTTTAAGATCGATATCCGATCAAAAAATAACGATGAAAAACGACTATTCCGATCTCTCGCTTATGGGCATTTTCTCTTCAGCCAGAGAAACAATTTTCTGACTCTTGATCTATCTTACCTTCATCAGAGATCTCTCACAGAACAAGAAAAACGATATCCATAGCGATCTTCTCATCAAGATCTATGTCCAGGATATCTTGCATATCGATGAATACTATCATCAGAAGCTCATTACCATCATCAATACCCTTCAAGCTGACTTCAATGAAATCATCAAACACCGGATTGAAATAGATGACAATAAAGAGTATCTCAAGATAGGATATGACAATCGATCGGCATTCGTAATCAACAAAAGCCTTGAAGATATCAAGAAAAATATTATCAGTGAAGACATCCTTCGATTCAAAGGATTCCTCAAGAATATAAGTTATTACAACAAGAGGTTTTTGATGCCACAATAAATGCTTCGCAAATTAATAATTGATAATTAATAATGAATAATGTTGGTATTGCTGAAATGGACTATTGTATCTAGCAATAGTAAATAACAAGACAAAACGGAAATCATTCATTGTTAATCATTCATCATTCATTTATATTTTAGTAATAAAGTAATGAAGTGCCCAAAGTGCCAAAGTATGGAGACCAAAGTCATCGATTCAAGAGTCATCGAAGACGGTCAAAGTATCAGAAGGAGAAGAGAATGTGAATACTGCCAACATAGATTCACTACATTCGAAAGAAAGTGATTCACCGAATTGGTCGTTGTCAAAAAAGACGGCAGCAAAGAGATGTACGATAGACAGAAGCTCAAAAAAGCTTTGCTTTTGGCTTTTGCAAAAAGAGAGATAGATAAAGAGCAGATAGAGAATCTCATCAACAATCTTGAAGCAGAACGGTCTACCGACAAGAATGAGATCACATCAAAAGAGATCGGAGATGATGTCCTCAGAGCATTGAAGAAAATAGATCCAGTAGTGTATGTCAGATTCGCTTCTGTATACAAAAAATTTGACAGTCTCAAGGATTTCAAGAAGTTCATCGACTAAGATAATTTACGAACAAAAGAAAAAAATCAGGTTCACACCTGATTTTTTTGTATATCGAATTTATTCTACGAATTCTTTGAAATTAGTGAAGTCTATCTCTTCTCTTGTCTGAGCTAGATCAAAAAACGTAAATTCCTGGATTTCTGGAGTGTGCGCTGCACAACAATCCTTGATGACGGTGATAGCTAATTCTCTATCGTATGCATCCTGGATAAAACTCCTCACGCAAAGGTTAGTCAATATTCCACAGACAATGACGTGTTTTATTCACTGCAACTCCTGATCCAACGAAGTATTGTAGAATGGGCTTATTTTGTTCTTGATCATGATCGTATCCGTATCCTGTATACCGAGTTCAGGGATAATCTGAGTCTCTGGACCGAAATATTCAAGGGCATCAGGCTCCCTATGTTTTGTTCGAATGATTTTGTATCCTCTTGCCCTGCAATGATCTGCCAGATATTTTACCTTGGCTAGCATTTCTTGGATATCTCCTACATAATATTCACTCTGAGGATCGATCCGTTCTCTCTGAAAATCTATCAACACCAAGGCTGTTTCTGTCATCTATTGCATAACAAAATAAAGAGGTAATGGAGAGCATAGTGATTTATTTCTCATTTTCAAATAAAAGCAAAAAAGAGCTCGGAAATTCCGTGGCTCTTTCATAGCTTTACTAGCTCGTGTTACATAGGTTGCGTTTCGTCTACTTTATCTCTCAGGAATATATTTTTCATCCCTTTGATTTGGAATTCTCCGTACTCCATGTTGAGATAATTAATGAAGTTAAGAATTTCTTCATTGTCTTCAAAAAGTTTCTTAAAGTCCTTGTAAGGGAACATTCGTTGATCCACATGTGTGCTAGATCTATGGAACGTATCCTTGAAATTGGACATACCATTACCGTTGATGGTTATGGCAATACCTGCATACTTCACACATCCTTTTTCTTCCATTCGTTGCACGATGGGATGCTCTTTTATGAACGCACACTCCTTATTGAAGATAAGGATAAAAAACTTTTTTGATGAGACAACCTGGAGGATTCTCTCTCTTACTTCTGCATGTTGCAGATTACAGACGTCAAACACGCCTATGTTTACATTCTCTTGTTTTACTTCTACCATAAATGCTTATTATTTTTTGATTTTGTTTTATGCCAAAAAATGGCCTGTTATTATTAATTATTTGGCTTCTAAATTCAAGTCTTTCTATTTACGCTTGATATATTTCACAAGTTTTATGCTTCATCGAATCACTATAGCCATCATAGCTCCTGTCACTAGTATCATCAATCACACATAGTTCCAAAATATAGTATATCGTGGCTTTTCAAAAAAAATCGTTTTGAGTGTCGGCATTACTTTATAGGTATTGACCATCTCTTTGAACGGGAAATATTCTTTTTTCCCTATAGCTAACGCATATTTTCCCTGGTTGTCTGGGTTAGATACCCTGATGGTATAAATACCTGGAGCGACTTGTTTTTCTCGGTTCGGTCACTTAAGATAGTCATCTCCAGCAAAAGGCTCAAAAAATCATGATCGATGATGGTTGCTTCCATCAAGCCTTGTATAGACTATATCATTATTTCCTTCTATGATATCAACAGCAAAATCTGTCCTACTTGCGGGAAGATCAGGAACAAGAATATTTATATACAATGAAAATCCCGTATCTGCAATAATCGTATAGAGATCTTCTTGTCACGAAAGATTCCCATAAAATGCCTGAGATATTTCAGGATTCTGTACATTTATTCACTGCCCTACCGGTTGCTTGAAAACTAGCCTTGGCTGATGTGCAAACGTTCGTCAAAAGAACAGTACCGCTAGTATTGGCAATAGGATTTTTTTCATAGAAAAAGATGAATAAATAAAATTATGCTAATTCTTTGATATATTGCTGGAATAGATAACCTTTCTCTTCGAAATTTTTCCATAGCGTATAACTTGGCGAAGCGGTAGAAAGTAGACAGATCTTCCCGTTTTTGGTATATTTGTAAGCGAATTTCACTGCTTCTTTCATATCATTAGTCTGGAACATCTTTATCCGCACGATATCTTTCCCGGCTGGCGTCTCTTCATCTTTTATCGCCTGAGCAATCCTCTTCCCTGAATCAGGGAATAAGACTACATTTCTAATTCCATATTTACGGATACATGCGATAAGATCTTCAAAAACATATCCTCTATCCGTTCATCATAGGAATATCGTATCTATCTTTTCGCCGAATGTCTGTATCGCTTGGATAGTGCTTTCAGGAGTCGTCGAAATTGCATCGTCTACCCACACAATGCCACCATATGTTCAGACATTCTCCATCCTATGGGGTAATCATTTGAACGATGCCAATGTCTCCTGGAGAACTACTGGATCGATATTCATGATATCGCAAATACCCAAGACCGCAGAGATGTTCATCATATTATGTTCTCACTGGAGTATGATGGTAGTATTCTGGAATGTCTGATTATTCATGATATAAAAAGCACCATCATGATAACTATATTCACCCGTATGGCCAAATGTATGGATGTGAAGTTCTTTTAGCTCTTGAGTTGTAAAATCATGTTTATCAAGGATTTCGTCCCTCAAAAGATTATACTGACTACCATTGAGCAGATTGAGTTTTGCGTTTTTGTAATTTTCAAATCCATCATGTCGATCAATATGATCCGAATAGATATTTAGCAAGACACTGATGTAATTTTTCTTTGTCAATCCTTCCAGCATATAGCTTGATACCTCAAAAACAACATAGGTATCCTTTTGCGATTCAAGATTTTTGAGATCAAGATAATCAAGCACAGGATTGCCGATATTTCCAATCAATTGCACCTCTTTTTTTGCATGTTTCAAGGTTTCGTAGATAAGCGTGGATGTTGTCGATTTTCCTTTGGTACCGGATACCGCAATAATCTTTCCCTGATAATAGTCAAAGAAAATCTGTGCCTGAGAAGTTATTTTTTCCCTGTACGGATAGATCTTGCTATGATAGAGCGATATCCCTGGAGTCTTGATGATGATATCATATTTTTTGAGATTATCGAGATAATTATCTCAAAACACCATATCGAACGTGGGATCTATAGCAAATGTTGTACTGATATGTTCGAGGTTCTGCGCCAATCATTCGATCTTCTTCGCTCCATCAAGGATGGTGATGTGTGTAGGAGGAATGCCGATCTTCAGGAGAAATTGCAGTGAAGATTTTCCCTCCCTCCCATATCAGAGAATAGCTATTTTCTTATTTTGGAATTTTTCAAAACTTATCATATACCGCGATAATGATATAAGACTTTTATCGCCTTGAACATACTCTTTTTGCTTTTGAATGCAATTTAAAAAAAAACAGTGACGAAAACGCCACCTGTTTAGTTTTTATCGACTTCTTTGGTAATCTTTTGACATCCTCCGATGGGAGAGTAATGTAGCCTTGCTCATTAGCCAGCTAAATACTAGATACATAAGAGATAAGGACAATAATACCATCATTCCGTAGAACACATACACATTTGCCATAATTACATTAATTAATGAATATTTACTCTTTACGCCATTACGTAGATTGCATATTTCTGATGCAACTCATTATAGATCTATTGAATCTCCGGATTATTTTTCTCCATCTGTTTCAAGGCTTTGTTCATTGCCCAAGATTCGATAAGACCATTTGCTACATAGAGAAGCATTCCTCCTCCTGTTACAGCAATAATTCCGATAAAAAACAATGTTTCCATTTTTTCTTTATTTCTTTTTTATCTTATATATATTTTATATAAAATGTCAATACAATTTAAGCGTAAAGCATTATCCTTGATTTTCCTCCTCCGATGGCTATGGTGAAGATGACTTTATTTTTCCATTTTATGGAATGAAAGCTTTTCAGACCTTCTATTTCACATGATATACCTTTGATCCCAAATCCCTCAAAGCATCTTTTTTTTATTCATTTGATAAGGAAGTCTCATTTACAGAAACTATAGATTTTGCCTGCCCCGGATTTCAACCTATCAATGATCTGGATCCTGAAGTTATTCATACCCTCCTTTTCCATCTTTCCTTGGCGCTCGGTATCAGCTATTATAAGCTTTATCCCACCAAAGATCTCGTCATAGAGACCGGATCGCTCAATGAAGACCAGAGAATCTTTTGGAAAACCTTCTATACCCAATGACTCGGTGAATTTTTCTTTAGGAATCAGATTTCTCCCAAAGAACTCCTCAATTTTGTCAATGGCACTCTACCCGCCCCTCAGAAATTATTTTCCTGCAGTTCAAACACTCCTATGATCGCTTTGGGATGAGGAAAAGATAGTATCGTAAGCGTCGAACTTATCAAAAAGCTCAATATCCCTTTCTATACCTCTACATTTGGCAAAGATTACTACCTTCACCAAGTGGTCGGCGAGAAGATTTGAGCTCCCAGACTCCTCATGCAAAGGACCATGGATCCTCAGCTCTTTGCCATGAATGAACAAGGATATTACAATGGCCATGTACCTATCAGCGGCATCATCGCTTTTGTTCTCACGACGGCAGCATATCTGTACGATTATCGCTATATTATCATGTCCAACGAAAAAAGCGCCAACGAAGGGAATACCTTCATGGATGGTATAGAAATCAATCATCAACGGAGCAAAAGCTATCAATTCGAATCAGATTTTTCTTTGTATCTCAAAAGATATATCTCTCCTGATCTCGTATATTTCAGTCTCCTCAGAGGCATGTACGAACTCATGATCGCCAGGCTTTTTTCCAAATATCCGCAATATTTCACCACTTTCAGCAGCTGCAACAACAATTTCAAGATCATAGAAAAAAATAAGACCACTGATCATCGTCGATGCGGACATTGTCCGAAATGCGCATTCGTCTATTCGACACTAAGACCATTTATCAGTGACGAAGATACCCAAAAAATCTTTGGCCAAGAACTCTATGACAATGCCGGACTTATCCCGCTCTACAAGGAACTGCTCGGTATCGATGGCATCAAGCCATTTGAATGCGTGGGGACGAACGAAGAGGTGACCTATGCCATGTATCTCCATTATGAAAATATCAAAACCAGATCAGAGCTCCCTCCGATCATGGAATTCTTCAAAAGAACCGTATTGCCTACCCTCTCATCAGACGACCTTATCGCCCTCAAAGAGAAACTTTTGAGAAGATATCAAGAAGAGACTAATATACCACAGATATTCCACGCAATTTTACCTGAATAGCGTTCATAATCGTACAAAAAAAACCTATTCTTGAGTATCTAAATACCTTATATTACATATTAAATATATTTTCATAACACTGTCAACTTAATATAGAAGAGAAGACGGTGTTTTTTTGATTATTTATAGGCCGGGGTTATAATAGTAACGTACAATATTTCTTTACTGTTTGAACTCCAGCAATGATCAAGACACTCACGAAACACTACCACAACCTCTCAGGTCTCAAGAAATTCTTCTTTGGGATTGCCTTTCTTTTGGGAGTATTCACAACAACACTCCTGTTTTCCCAGGCAAACACCATACCATTTGAGGATGACCTTCCTACCATTTTTTCGTCATGGTTCAATTCTGGATATTATTCCAACACCCGGTTCAAATACGGAGGAAATAATTTCGTCGGCATTGTTTTTCGACAAAACAAAGAGCCGCTTTCCTTGCCGGAAGATGTACTCATCAATAGCTGAGCACAGCATATTCAATGCTATAGCCGTCTAAGAGGCATATATTACAACAACCAAAGAGGATGGAGAATCCGACCATTAGATACGGGAAATCTTGCAATTTTGAGTTGATCCGCATTAGCTTCAGGATACGATACCATGACTATGAGTGGTTGATTATACACTGATTGCATATGAATTACTTGATATACGCCTCAGTCCAATCAAGTCTATGGACAGATCACCCATTCGCTCTATGGATTAACTTATCATATGTTTGCTTGAGTTGCTTATGACTTTACGGGAAATCACATCATCAGTTGAAGCACATTTTCTCCGACTTTGATTATCGGTACAGGAGGCATTCATCATGGATATATTTTCGATACCGATGGAGGAATCGCTGAACTCAGCATGACTGCTCCACGATGCGAATACTTTGCCATGACTCCAGTAAATACCATTTCTGAATGAGATGACGTAAATTTCACCTGTTCTGCAATAAATGTTTCCGGGTATCGTCTTCAATTCTTCCTTTCAGGATCTAGTTCTCCTTTTGCAGAAGACTTTAGCAATCGGAATGCCACTCCTGGAATGCGAGCAACCGGGAACGCACTACCTCAAGGACAATACCGAGTGACATGCACTCCTAGAGATGCGGTATGATGATTACTCCCTCAATGTGGTGATCAGCTATTGCTTACCGTAATAGGATCAGGCACCACTCCTTCAGGAAGTTGATGTAATCCTGATTTCCAATGAGAGATCACTTTTGCGGCATTATCAGGAAGTATCGTATTTCAATCACCACTCTACCTGGGAACCTACTATACCAACAAAACAGGTATCAAACTTCAATGGGCAGCTACCGAACCGAATACCATCAATATCTCATGAGATTTCATAGGATCTCCTATCACATGATCATATACAGGAACAGATTTTTACAACCATATTGGTATGACGCCTATTACGCTTAGCTGAACCAATATGCGAAATAATTTCAACAGCACCTATACTGTCAACAATGGATCAGGAACCTGCACCTATACAGATGCTATGAAAAGGGTGTATGTAGATACTACTCCTCCTACCGCCCCTGTCGTCACCGTTCCATGAAGTGGTGCCGGTATATGCCCTACGACAGGAATCACTATCACACGAACAGCATCTACTGACGGCTTGGGATCTCAACTCTCTCATTACAGTTATGAAATCTATACGAATAGCGGAATGACTGTATCATGATTATTGCTTAGCGGGAATGTTCCCGCAGGGACTACTACCATAAACATTCCACAATTTACCTATTTCCCGTTAGGAACCTATTATATCAGAGTGAATGCTGTAGATAATGTAGGATTGAGCACTTCTTCAATTACCTCAAGTTTTACTACTTCTCAGCAATACTGTGCAGGAACTACTGGTGTCGTTATCGTCACTCCTACTCTATGGCTCAGAAACGTAAATCTTGATACTGCTTATAGATCAGATCCTATTCGAATCCTCGGATTGACTGGACCTACATTGGTAAGCGTATCCAAAGGCATGCTCTTCATCGATTCGGGATTACAGACAGGGACAAACACCAGTAACCAAACAGGGGTGGGAACAACCGGCATAATAACATCAAACGACACTCTCTATATAGAGTTGATCTCTAGCGATGAATATGACACTACCGTGACCTCTGAATTGCGTGTTGCCTGAATGACGGGAACATTCTCTGTCACAACCAAAAAAAGCAGCTGTACCCTAAGTACCGCAGAAAAGCTTATGATCCAGAATATCTATGAAGATATCAAAGATGAATACAACAATGATATGTCCAAACTCGCCGAGTTTTTGAACACCTTTAGAAATATGGTAGAAGACGAATTAGAGCTTAGCGATAGTTGCACACTGGAATATCTTCTTTCCCTCATTGAAGATGAATATGACGTAGATGGTATCGATACCAGCAAACACATCTGTCCTAA
Source organism: uncultured Candidatus Peribacteria bacterium (assembly GCA_964542965.1). Classification (GTDB taxonomy): domain Bacteria; phylum Patescibacteriota; class Gracilibacteria; order Absconditabacterales; family Absconditicoccaceae; genus CAJBLF01. The sequence goes on from CAZIVH010000002.1 coordinate 15,624, forward strand.
CTGCAAGGAATATAGTATAGCGTATGATTATGATCAAAGAGCATACTACGCTCCCGAGATGATGAACAGATATTACTTCATCAATCGTGAATCACTCATCAGACATCTCGATTACTATAATCCTGGAGATTGTCACGTCAACACCTACAATACTAACACTCGGTCACAATCTTCAGACCCTATGACTCACATTGCACCTAACGGCAAGATCTATCATCTCGTAGGACAATACGGTGGATTCTCCGCTACGGAATTCGCTACACCGAAATATTTCGATTCGCTTTCGAACATCATCCAATATATCAATCTAAAAAACCCTCCAAAAACCATTTGGGATCATCATCTCGATGTAACGTTTATGCCTATCGTCTATGCAGCACCTAACGGAAAAGAATATAAGATAAGGAAAGCCACTAATCTTTGATTTTTCTCCTACAGACTCATGAAAGTACAATACTTCTCTAGCCTATCAGCATTAAAAAGCTTCATCGACAAAAATAATCCACGATAATCAATAGCTAAGATCATTATTTACCCATTAGTATCATTATGATGAAATCACCATTCCACCACATCAGACACGCACAGGAGCTCTTTGATCACTTCCATAGGAACGTGCATCATGCTTTTGTCATATTCGTGCTGGCAATGATAGGTATGTTGCGATGAGTCTCTCATATCCTTACCCCAACTTCGGCAAGCCGACAACGATGAGGATTTATCACAAGCGATTTCCGGGATCAAAATCCGACTAACGAAAACATCACCTATGCTTTATTTGGCGATGGAACTCCAGGATCTACGGCTTATACAAGATTACGGGATTCTAGTTGTATCCCTACTAATGTGCAAATATTACCTTCGAACTTTTCATGATGAGTAGGGAATACCAATACTATATATATCCTCAATCCATGAACGTATACGATTACTACCTCTATTTCTTCAAATACTTGTTCAGCATTGATTGGGAGAGGCGACGTATACTTAAGGCCTGCAAGTGGTAGTGTTGTTCCTGTGTCAATAGGACATTCTAATGTCATCATCGACAACATCAAAATCAACGGAAACAATCAAACCTATACAGGTATGACTGTGGGTCATTTGCAGAACGTAACAATAAATAATATCGATATCTATCAAAGCTTATGACAAGGTTTGTATACAAACAGTCAAATGGCTAATGTAGCATTACATAATTCTCGTATTTATAATAATACTAATTGAATTTTACTTCAAGCTAATTTATCATTAGGTCTTACTTCTAATCCTTCCTATATAACTATCAATAATTCACATATATACAACAATACTAATTGAATTCAGGCATACAATTATAAAGCAGAAAATATGAGCATCAACAACAGTCAGATTTATAATAATGGTTACGGAATAATTTTTGGACATTATGTTTCTATGCCGTGTGTTGCTCTGACTACATCATATCCCACAACAAGAGATTATAATAATAGCATCAATAATTCTGCTATCTATAACAATGGATATGGCATTTACACATACAATTGTTACGAGTTAGATGACTGATCTACCACAAGTTATACATACACATATAATCTCAACAATACGTATATTTATAACAACACTTATTGAATCTGGGCATGAGTACCGCATATGCCTTACTATTGAACACTTAAGTTTTTTTCCAATAGTAACAATACGTGAGGAACAGCTATTTTAACACCATGAGCATGATCACCTATTCGAAGTGACTGAATACTAGATGACTCATCTGCTACTATAGATTATGACTATGTAACCAATCCACAAAACGGTAGTTGATTACGATTGCTTAGTTGAAACCTACTATCACTAAGATGAGTAAGAGCATTTAATGCCGTATTGAAACCCATTAGATATATTTTTGGATTACATATCCCTAAACAAGGAACTCCCGTATGGTATAATAATAGCATACTGACAACATATGGCAGCAATCAATCTGACTATTTCACAACAAGGTATATCGCAGAACCAGAATCCGCTTTATCTATTCCAGATCAATCTATAGTAAATCAATATTTTGGTTCTGGATCGATATACACCCAAAATCGGTCAACCAATGGATGTTCACTCTCTGCATTCCAAGTAAAAACACTCAATCCATGAACATTCAATAATACGAACAATACCTTTGAAGATCATACCATATATATTCTCAGTGGCGGAGAGTATAAATCTGCTGCCACCTGAAATGCTTTTGTCTTCAATGGAAACTGCATAGCGTTGGTCGGTGCCGATGATACAATATTCACCAAACTTGTAGCAACTAACATGTTGTATGCAAATAATAAGCGCAACATCATCCTTGATAATATCAAAATAGATTGAACTCACATAGTCGTTTGAAGCACTATGCTTCCCAACAACAGCGTCGTAACAGCAATCAAATTTGACGGGACTACCAATAACAATACCATCAACGATGTTCAAGCATACAATACCGCTGCATATGGAATCTATCTCGGACTTGGATCGCATCATAACACGCTGATGAACGTCCAAACATTCAATAACAATGAAGCAGGTATCCATCTCTATTATGCATCCAATTACAATGTCATAAACAATACTCAAAGCTACAATAATTGATCCTACGGAATACGGTTCGCTAACGGATCAAGCAGGAATACGATGAACAACTTCCAAACCTACAACAACGGAATCGGGCTTTTCTGAGACTTGACGACCCAAGAGAATATCCTCAATAGAGCTGTTATCTACAATAATAGCGATGCAGGGATCTATTTCAAAAACTCTTCCGGGAACATACTCAACGATGTAAGGATATACAACAATACCATAGGAATCAGAACACTCTATAGTTCTCCTGGAAACAAATATTATGGAGAGCTCCAAATGTTTGCTAACGCAAACGGTAACTTTGAAGGCACCACAGGCAACGATATATCTTTTGCCCCATGAAGTTCAGCGCTTTTCTCTCTTCCAGGAACCTTGAATACCGGAGGGACTATGTCGTGTCTCTATGCGACCAACCCTACTCTTTCATGAACTACGCTCTTAAATAGTTCATGTTCAAACACCGGTCATAATATCGCTTGATTCATCTCTCCATATAATAGAAATGTAAATTACGCATTCGGATTACATATCTACAAACAAGCGCTACCAAAAAGATACGAAACCGGAGGAGCATTGACGTCGATCCCATCACAATACGATGCCAACAAATATATCGCCGAAGTATTCGCTATCTGGGATGATGAGCCAGAAGGAGTATATTTTGATTCTACATGAGCTGCAGAGTTGAATACGCGATATAGCACGAATATCTATACTGCCGGAGTCTTGAATATTGCTATCCCTATCACCTTGACCCTTAGCCCATCAACCGCTACCGGATATCTTGTCATCAGCTGAACAAGCGTATGAACCACAGGGATGATAAGTAATGGAGATACTATACAAGTTAAGGTATTGAGCGCTACCGGATACAATAAAACAATTACCGGAACCTTGACGATCGGATCGATAGTAACATGATTTACCGTCACTACAAGAGGCATTAATCAGTTACCGACTACGGGTTCGTTCGCATTCACCAATATGACAAGCATACCATTGAACACTATAACCGGTGGCTCTACTATAGTATCGGGCCTAGAAACCGGTGTCTACGCAGCCATCAATTTCTTGCCAACCACAACAACAGGACGATTGGAAATCTACTCATGAGGTATCTTCATCAATTCATGAACAACAGGATTATTAGTCAATAACGGAAATAGGATTCTTGCGCTCGCTCAGAGCAGTTCAGGATATGCTCAGACAGTCACAGGAAACGTTACGATATGACTAGGAGCATGATCATTCACGATTACGACCAAATGATCGGACACCACTCCTCCTACCATACCTACCCTCACTTACCCTATGAGTTGAGAGGAAATGTTCTTTATTACCTTTGAATGGGCTGCTAGTACAGACACAGGAGCATGAATCGCATGATATGAATATCAAATAGCTGAAGACATGAACTTCCTCGATATCATCAACACTGGATTCATCGCTACAACTACGACATGAACAGCATGATCGCCAAATACCTCATTCGACGAGACTTCATGACTCTACTACCGAAGGATCAGAGCAAAGGATAGGGATGATAACGTATCCAGCCGAAGCAACACCTGAATGTTTGAAGTCACTGCATTCGATTGACGGGAATTCGCTGAGCAAACAAACGCCAATCTAAGAACATATTATGAATCAGATGAAATCACCCTGGAAGGCATCAAAGCTGGCATTTCTGTATGGGCAAGCGTCGATAATGACGGAACCATCTACAAGAACGGAACCGACAGATGAACAGGCGTATACGTACAGAATGACGATGAACTCTACCTCTCTGTCAGATCTAGCAATAATTATGATAGAACCATCTCTGCAACACTCAAAATAGCGAATAGGATATTGGATTTTGACGTCACCACAAAAGATGAATCAGATGACGGATGTACGCTCACTTCAGACGATGAAGAGACCATACAGACAATCTTCGATAGTCTAGTCAACAACTATTCTTGAGACGAGGATAGATATGATGAATTCTTGACTACCATGCAGAGCATGTTGGAAGACGAGATAGATTTCACGAACGATTGCAATCTCGAATATCTTCAGAATCTCATCGAAGAAGAGCTGGGGATCCCTACATGATGAAATACAGGATGATGAACTATTTCTACCTGATCACATATTGCGCCTAACTGCAAGGAATATGCAATTACCTACGACGCAGCTATCATGGGATACACATCTCCTAATCTCAGCATAACTACGTTCTTCGCTAACCGCGATTCGCTCACGAGATATATCGATAGCAAGAACCCTGGTGATTGTCATATCAATACCTACGGTGTCGCATCACGAGCATTCACCAACACTGATCCAAATAAGCATATTGCTCCAAACGGAAAGATCTATTTCATCACCATGGAAGCCGGCAAATACACTTCAAGCAACTTTATCTACAGGAAATATTTCACTACACTCGCTGAATTGCGCACCTATATCGACAGGAATAACATCACAAGCCAAGTCCGAAGTCATCAAGTAGATACGAGTTTCACTCCACAAACCTTCACTGCCCCTAATATGAAGGAATATAAGATCTACAAGACTGATAGATGATATATGTCATACAAGCTCATGAAAGTTCAGTACTTCTCTAGCTTGACGGACATCCAATCTTATATCAACAGGAATAATCCGAGATAATTTCTCATTTTCAATTTCTCATTTCTAAAAAAAACCTGGCTATGATCGCCGGGTTTTTTTCATATTTCTGCAATGAATTAATTCACTATCTTGTGCATGATACCGTTAATAAGCTTAGGTGCTCATTCGTCTGAATAACGCTTTGCGAGCTCTATCATTTCATTGAGCAGCACTTCTTTGGGTGTATCTAATTCTTTCCATTCTGTATATCATAGCAAGAATATCGCTTGGTCCAACGGATCCATCTGTTCATAATCGAACGTCTGAATATGCTCGTCAACTTTAGCTTTCACTTCATCCATATATTTCGTGAAATGGATGCCAACCTTGGAAATATAATCGAAATCGATATCTTCTGCCTTCCGTTCATCGAAGAAACAGTCGACAAATTCTTTGAAATCCTCTAAGCTATAAATCTGAACATGCGTTTGGATCTTTTCCTTGAGCTTCTCTTTTTCCTTATCGTACATACCCTCGTCAGTCTTGAAGATATAATCGATAAAAAGCGACTCCGTAAGCACTTTTTCCTGTCTAAGCAGATTAACAAAAAAACAATGCTGATACAAATAGGAAAGTACTATTTTTCTCGCATTGATTCTTTGTTTGATATTCATGATGGGAAAATAAGGAACTAAAGATCTACTTCATTATGATTGAAATATGCAAGGATTGAAATATTGAAAGATTATTTTTCCATTTCTCCATTTTCAATTCTCCACATATTACGCGTCGACTACCTTGTCCTTTGTTTTGCTCTTGATGGTCAAAACCTGTTTTCCTTTGTAATATCCGCATACTGGACATACTCTGTGAGAAAGCTTTTTAGCTCCACAGTTCTTGCACACAGAAATCTTGTAGGTATCTACCATCCTCTGAATATTTAACCCTTCCCATGTTGAATGCCTCTGGCGTCCTTTCGCTTGGGAAATTTTCTTTTTTGGTCCGATTGTCATAACTAACGATGAATTGATAAAATGATGAGGCGATGAAACGACCTACCGATAAAGCATTTAAGCATTTATTCGTTTAGTCGTTTAATCTATTATTTTACATCAACTACTGTCTTGAGGTATTTTCTTCCGTCAAATCTTCCTACTTTTTTCTGTTTGAAGGTAACGGTTCCATCTACTTTTGCATGAACAGAGAAATCACTACCCAAATAGGTGTTTTTTCCACATTCATATTTAGATCCTTTCTGTCTGATGATAATATTGCCTGCGACAGCTTTCTGTCCTCCAAAAACCTTGACTCAACGATACTTTGGCTTCGAATCCCTGAGGTTTTTTGCCGATCAACCGGCTTTTTTGTGTGCCATTGTAAATTATAACTAACGAGTAAAATACGTAACATAATTCAGCGGGGTTGTATATATGGATTTCCCTACTGTTTTCAAGCTTTATTCTTGAATATCTATTCCATGATCTTTTCTATAGATTTCACCTACTGGCAAGAGTCTTCCGATAATAACATTTGACTTCAAATCAGCCAATTTATCTATAGATCCCTTGAGCGATGAAGCAACCATAACTCTGATTGTTTCCTGGAACGAAGCTGCAGATAACCATGAGTCCGTCTCTTTTGCAATATTCGTCAATCCGAGCGCCAATCTCTTTCCTTTGGCAGCTTTTTTGCCTTCTGCTTCAAGCGCCTCATTAACTTTGATGAATTCTTCGTATTTGATATAGGTTCCTGGGATGAAACTACTATTTCCTGAATCTTCGATGAAGACTTTTGAGAAAAGCTGTTTCACGACTACTTCGATATGCTTATCATTCAAATCCTGTCCTTGAGATCCATATACTTTCTTGATTTCACGAATAATATACTTTTGCGCTTCCAAATCGCCTACGATATCTTTGTACTCTTTGATAGATAATGCTCATGTCGTTAAAATCTCTCCCTTGAAGACTTCCTCTCCATCTTTCTTGATTTGATTGAGTCCCGTCATAGATTTGACATATTCTTCTTGGATACCAAGTACGATATGATCGGCTTTTATCTCTAACACTTTTCCTCATTCCTTTACCTTGAGTTTACTCTTTCCTTTCGATGCAAAAATACCTCATTTTTTAATCTCTTCTCCCTTCTTTACATCTACCTTATATCCTGCTTTGAGCAAGTATGTCTTCTTCTGGTATTCTGATATTACCTTTACATATCTGACCTTGTTGGTTTCATAGAATGACACTTTACCATCAAATGGTGTGATGATAGCTGGTGTCTTTGGATCTCTTACTTCAAACAATTGTTTAACCCTATCAATACCCATCGTAGTTTCTCATCCTTTCGCGACTCCTCATTCATGGAAAGTATCGAGCGTAAGCTGCGTAGAAGGTTCTCCAATAGATTGTGCAGCAATGATTCCAACTGGCACTCATATTTCAACCATCCTTCTTGTAGAAAGATCTGTTCCATAACATTTTTGGCAGATACCACTGACACTATGACATACCAATGGCGTTCTTACCTTCACTTCATCTATTTCCATATCTTGGATAAGTTGCATATTTTCCTTATCCAACAAATCATCCTTGCCGAGAATCACATTCTTTTTCTTATCGAGAATATCCTCTGCAAGCACTCTACCAGCAATCAGATTGTAGAAGTTATCTCCTCTCAATTCTGATTCCTGTTTTGAATAGGTTACATATTGTTCAGTTCCACAATCATGTTCCCTGATGATTACTTCTTGAGAAGCATCACAGAGCTTTCTCGTAAGATATCCTGATTCTGCTGTTCTCAATGCCGTATCCGCTTTTCCCTTTCTTCATGCATGCGCAGAGATGAAGTACTCAATAGGTCTCAATCCTTCAACGAATGAGTTCTTGATCGGCAATTCGATAATCTCTCCCTGAGGATTAACAACCAGACCCTTCATACCAGCAATCTGCGTCATATGTGTCTGTGATCATCTCGCTCAAGAATCAACCATCGTGTAGAGATCCTGTCCTGGTCCAGTAATAGATTTTAAGCTATCCTCGATCCTCTTCTTGACCTCGCTCCGGATTTTGACGATAAACCTATGTTTCTCCTCTTCTGAGAAGAATCCCTTGAAGTAATATTTGTAGACTTCATTAGCTTTGAGATCTCCTGTCTTGAGTTCTTCCTCTTTTTCTTTTGGTACCTTCATATCCAAGATATTTACTGATGTAGATCCAAGGGTTGCATATTTAAATCCGAGGTCTTTGATATCATCAGCCACATGTACAGTCGTCTGCATATCATATTCATCGAAAATCCTACTCAATAATTTTTTCAGATCCTTGTTTTTCAATTTCGTATTGATGAATCTTATCCTTTCAGGAAGGATAGAATTGAAAATAACTCTTCCTACCGTTGTCTCGATCGGCTCTCCATTATAATTCAAAATGATTTTATCTTTTACCAAGATTTCACCGTTGTCATAGCTATCCAAAACATTCTGTATGCTTGGGAATATACCTGTCGTAGGTTTCTTTTTCCACTCTTCCTCAGTCGTATATTGTGGAGTCCTCAAGTCAAAGAAATCCGTCAGATAATAAGCACCGAGCACCATATCCTGTGAATGTGCAATAGTAGGGTCTCCAGATCCTGGCTTCAAGATATTCTTGTCTGCTGCGATAAGATCTCTAGCTTCTTTTTGTGCTTCGTCAGAAATCGGCAAATGCACGGCCATCTGATCTCCATCGAAGTCGGCGTTGAATGAAGGACACACTAACGGATGGATACGGATAGTCTTTCCTGGCATCAGCTTGATCTTGAATGCTTCGATAGACAATCTATGCAATGTCGGCGCACGGTTAAGCAATACGTATTTATCTTTTATCACCTCTTCGAGGAATTTCAACGCTAATGGCGATTCTTCCTTGATGAGTTTTTCAGCTTGTTTAGGGGTATATACGATTTTCTTTTCGATAAGTTTTCCGATAATAAACGGAGTGAACATCTTGACTGCAATATAGATCGGCAATCCACACTCATTCAATTTCAGCTCAGGACCTACCGTAATGATTGACCTTCCTGAATAATCTACTCTCTTTCCGAGCAAGTTCTTCCTAAATATACCTTCTTTTCCAGAAAGCATATCAGACAATGATTTGAATACCTTGATACCAGCTCCACTACTTCCTGCTGCACCTGCTTTTTCTCCGACTAACAGATTATTTACTGATTCCTGCAACAGTCTGATCTCGTTTTTCTTTACGACGTCAGGCATTCCGACCTGGATCATTTTTTTCAATCTGATATTTCTCATCAGTACACGCCTATAGAATAGATTAACGTCTGATGATGCAAATTTTCCTCCTTCCAATTGGACTACTGGTCTCAAATCAGGCGGTATGACTGGTAATTTTCTGATCACCATATTCTCTGGTTTCACTCCTGAGACATGAAGATTGATAAGCAATTTGATCAATGCAATCAATTTTTTCCTCTGTTCCTCTGATTTCGTTTCTTTGAATATCTGGATGGTCTTTTTGATATCCTTTTCTACATCTATATTTTGGAGCATTCTCAAAATAGATTCAGGACCTGATTGAAAAACGATAAGGTCAGAGAATCTCGCAAAGATATTCCTGAAATCGTTCTCGAAAATAGTCGAACCAACTTCCAAATCAGAGATAATGGATTTTATCCTGTTGAATTCCTTTTCCAAAGAATCCTTATTATCGTTGAAAAGCTTTTCGAGCTCTTTGAGTTTTTTCTGATTATCTTTTTCCTTGGCTGTCTCCTCTTTATAGAGTGTTTCCAATTCCTTGATCTTGTTATCAAAATCCTCCTTGATAGATGCTTTTATCTTTTTTTCAAAATCCTTATCCACCTTTTGGACCATTATATATTTCACGAAGCTCAGTACCTTGTCTATCTCGTTGGAAGAAAGACCGAGCAATTGGTTGACTCATCCTGAAGGGCTTGCTTTGTACCATGCATGTAACACAGGCACAGCCAATTCGATGTGTCCCATCCTAGATCTTCTTACTCTTGAACTTGTCACTTCCACTCAACATCTTTCACACACGATTCCCTTATATCTCACTCATTTGTATTTTCCACAGCTACATTCATAATTTTTGACCGGTCCAAAGATAGACTCACAAAACAATCCGCCTTGTTTAGGTTTCCCTGTCCTATAGTTGACCGTATCAGGATTATCGACCACTCCATGTGACCATTTTTCAATATCTTCCATGGCAGCAAGTCTCACAATCAATCCCTCGAATTTTGTTTTGTTCATACGCCGATGTTTAGTAAGAAAATAAACGACTTAACTATTGGGACATGGGACTAGGTATTTGGAATGTGGAAATTTTTCTATTCCTTTGCCCCTTGTCCCTTGTTCCTTGTTCCTATGTATTATTCCAGTTCACCAAAGTCTTCCATCTCTTGAATTACATTATCTATGATCTCTTCTTTTTCCTGTCCAGTTGTATCCTCTTCCAAGCTCGCTGTTTCTTCTCATTCCGAAGTGATCGAGCTCTTCATTACTCATGAGAGTCAGAGATCTACTATTTTTTTGATTCTGTCTTCTTGGACGACTTCTAATTCTTCAACCGTCAATGGCTCTATATTCTGACAAAGTCCCTTGAAAAGGTAGGTCAATAAATTGAAGGATTCAGGCAATCCACCGATCTTAGGCTTTTGTCCTTTGATGATAGATTCATATAGTTTATTTCTTCCGATAACATCATCTGATTTTACGGTAAGCATCTCTTGCAAGGTATATACTGCAGAATATGCTTCCAATGCCCGTACTTCCATCTCTCCGAATCTCTGTCCTCCTTGCCTTGACTTACCTCCGAGCGGCTGCTGGGTAATCAATGAATATGGTCCGACGGCTCTTGCATGGATCTTGTCTTCGACCATGTGGACCAATTTAAGGATGTGCATGTATCCTACGGTAACTTTTTGATCGTATTTCCTTCCATTAGCTCCGTTGTAGACATTGAACTTCAAATCATCAAATCCACACATCTTAGTGAATTCCGTCAAATCCTCTGATGAGAATTTTGAGAATGTCGGAACGGCGAAGCTTACACCGAAATATTTTGCGATAAATCATAATTGTGATTCAAACAACTGTCCCATGTTCATACGAGAGATTACTCCAAGCGGATTCAAACAAACATCCACTGGTCTACCATCTTCCGTAAACGGCATATCCTCTTCAGGGACAACGATAGAGATAATACCCTTGTTTCCATGCTTTCCTGCTAACTTATCTCCGACCTCGATCTTTCTTGTTCCTGCTACATAGACTTTGATTTTCTTTCTCACTCCTGCCATCAGATTGTCTCCTTTCTTTGCATCGAGGATGACGACATCGATGACTTTCCCTTCGCTGCTTCCTGATGGTACGTATAATGAGGTATCTTTTACGTTCTTTGATTTATCTCCGAAGATCGCCTGAATCAATTTTTCTTCCGGCGTCAATTCTCATTCTGATTTTGGTGTAATCTTTCCGATAAGGATATCTCCCCCCTTGACGATAGATCCGATTCTAATCACTCCATCATCATCGAGATTTCTGAGCTTAGTCATAGATACCCCAGGGATGTCGTTTGTAGTTTCTTCAGGCCCAAGTTTCGTATCTGCGACTTCGATTTCATATTCTTCGATCTGAATGGATGTCAATTCATCATCCTTTACCAATCTCTGGGAGATGACGATTGCATCTTCATAGTTATATCATTTCCATGGCATGAATGCTACTCTCAGATTTTTTCCGAGCGCCATTTCTCCATGGACTGAACATGGTCCTTCAGCAATCAGATCTCATTTTTTCAATTTCTGACCCAAAGAGACTCTAGGTTTTTGTGTCATACATGACTTACTATTCGATCTTGCGAAAATAACCAATGGATATTCCTTGATTCCTGTCTTATATTTTACTTTGACCCTTTTTCCATCTACATAGACAACCTCACCTTCAGATTCAGCCTTGATGACAGCGTGCGTCATCTGTACGATATCCCTCTCCAATCCTGTTCCGACTAATGGAGCGTCATTTTTCAATAACGGCAACGCTTGTCTCTGTTGGTTGGTTGCGATAGATGCACGCACCGCATCGTTATGATCTACGAATGGGATCAATGAGGTGTTTGGCGAGAATATCTGTGATGGATTGACATCGATATGAGTAATATCTCCCACATGGAACATACCCATCTCATTGAATTGCCTAGCTGCTACACGCACTTCGGTGATATTATTGTACGCATCGATAGGCGTAGTCGCATCAGCGATACAGCATTTTTCATCCAATTCCGGCGATATATATTCCAATTCACTGGTGAAGAACGGCTTCACGGTAATAAATTTTCAGAGCTTACCGTATATCTTCTCTATTTCTTTCGCTGCTTGCTCATCGATATAATGATCTTCCTTTACTATAACTCTTTTTAGCTCTTTTCCTTTTGCATCCAATTCATGGATATCACGGTGAGCTATCCTATTTACGAGCGATTCCTTCTTTGCTGGCACTTCACGATGAATCTTGAGTGCTGGCGTTTCCAAAAATCCTTCGTCATTTACTCTTGAATACAATGACTGATAGATAACCAGACCGATATTCTGTCCTTCCGGCGTTTCGATAGGACATATTCTTCCATAATGAGACGGGTGGACATCACGCACTTCGAATTTCGCTGTCTCTCTCTTGAGACCTCCAGGTCCAAGGGCGGTGATCCTTCTTTTGTGCTCTATTTCTGATAATGGGTTGATCTGATCTAAAAATTGTGATAATTGCGATGTAGCGAAGAAGCTCTTGACCGCATTATCTATGATCTTGAAGTTTACGAGATCCGTGATCTTCAATGGACTCTCCAGATTCAAGATGGAAAGTTTTCCTTTGATGCTCTTCACGAATTTTCTCATGACCGGCTGCAGATGTGCATAGAGGATCTCTCCCATGGATCTGATACGTTTATTGGAAAGGTGATCAGAATCATCTGTATAATATCCTTTCTTGAAGTTTGAGATATTGAAGAGATATTTTAATGCAGCTACCAAATCCTCTCCATCAAAAATATTCGCCAGATCTCCATCCAACGGTTTCTTGATACCCAATTTCGCGTTGATTTTCCTTCTTGCGATCCTTCCTACGAAGATCCTTTCGACAGATAAAAATTGATTCTTGATATAATTGAGCGCACTTTCCTGATCAATCAATTCACCTGGTCTAACCTTATTATAGACAAATTCAGCTGCTGATAAAGCGTCAGTAGTGTTATCTTTTTTGAGCGTAGTCTCGAGATAATTGAAATCTTCCTCATCGAAGCAATCATTGAACAATTCCCTGATGCTTTCGTCAGTCTCAAGACCGAAGATCCTAAGCAATGTCGTGATAGGGAATTTCCTTGACTTGTTGATTCTTGCAACCACTACTCCGGATTTTTCTACCTGCACTTCCAACCGTGGTCCGTTTTCAGGGATGACCTTGAATGAATATCTGAACTCTTTTTTAGCAAAAAATATACCGTATGATCTGATGATCTGGGAAATGATAACTCTCTCTACTCCATTGATGATATAGGAAGCGGATGGCGTCATAAGCGGCAAAATACCGATATTCGCGCGTTTGCTGAACAAGGTCTTTTCCGTTTTCTTCTTTCCATCATCACGTACCTCATTCAATTTGACCTTACCGGTGATGATACCTCCATAGGTCAATTCCTTCTTTTTACATGTCTTGACATCATCGATAGGATCTGATATTTTCACATCATCGATTTCTACATACATCTTTTCTCCGGCAATATCCCGCACAGGGTTGATATTGTCAAAAAGCTTGTTGATATATTTTTTGATAAAGTCGTCGTATCCTCTTTTCTGAAGATCAAGTAGATCGGGGAATCCTGCGAATTTTCTTGGATTACGCAAAAATACCCTGTCACCTTCCCTATAGAAATCTTTGAAAAGCTCAGGTATTTTAACGGTCTTTGCAGGTTTATTGATGATCTTTAGGGGTTTGTTGAGAGGAATCTGTGATTTTGTAGCTGCCTTCGCTTTTGGTGCGGTCTTTGCAGGTTTGCTACTTTTTTTTTCTACAGGTTTCGTTGTTTTCGCTGGTGATTTCGTTGTCTTAGCTACTGGTTTCTTTGTCTTTTTTGTTTCTTTTTTCCCTTGAGAAGATTTTTTTGGTGTCATACGATTATCTGTGATAAGAAAATAAACAATGAATATTAATCTATGCGTTGGTATTCAAACATTTTCTTCATCCAAAAACAAAAAAATTCAAAAACCGTAGGGTTACGATCTTTGAACAGTCAATTGTTTTCTGCCTTTTCTTCTCCTTCTGCTCAGCAACGCCCTTCATCCGGCTGTTTGCATTCTTTCTCTGAATCCATGTTTGGTTATTCTCTTCCTTCGAGAATATTTTCTCACCCTTCTTAATTTACTAGCCATCGTAGTATACTGTTAAATGGTAAATTCCTTTTTGGTATCAGGTAGAAGGTGAAAGGTAGAAGGCCTCGTCCCTTATCCCTGTTTATTTATCCCTTATTATTATTTCTTATATTCCACGAATCCGAGTTCTCTCGCTCTCAACACAACAGTCTTAAGCTTTTTCTGTGTGGATACTGGATTATTTGTATATGCCCTTGGTTTGATATCACCAAACCTTGTTATATATTTTTTGAGCATCGCTACTGACTTTCGGTTAAGATATTTTTCATTTTTCTTGTCAGCGAAAAAAGCAACCTTTTGTCAAAGTTTCTTAGGATCCCGTGAGTCTATGATGGTTTTGAGTTCATCATTTACCTTTGCAAACTTCAAAAACTCTTCGTTCTTATCCATCTTGAAGATGTAATATCTCTTGATTGCCTTATTATACAACAAATTCTTTTTGATTACATCCAAATCTTCGGCTTCTGCCTGAATATAATATGAATACACATATGCCTTGTCATTTCAAGACTTATTGCTCAAATTATACATTAGTTGCTGGAGTCCCATATCGTCCTGATCGACGATAGTTTTCTTGATGAGCTTTTCAAATTCAGAAACCGTTTCTTTGCGGTTAGTCTCTGATAAAGACGCATCAACCAACAACACTACATCATACTTTTGCATGAGTTTACTTATGTAAGGTAGTAAAAATTACGATCCGATAGCCATTCTAACAAACGCAATGACTTTCATATCAGCTGGCAAGATTTCCTTTACTTTTTTAGCGCCATCCCTGATATATTCCTGTTCCAAAAGGACAAAATCAGCCAACGTCTTTTTGATTTTTCCATCGACAATCTGAGCAATCATAGCTTCAGGCTTTCCTGCAGCCTTGAGTTCGGCTCAAAACTCTTCTTTCATCCTTGCTATTTCATTTTCATCCACTTGTTCAAAAGACACATAGGTAGGATTCATAGCAGTCACTTGCAATGCCACTTCCTTGGCCGCTTCATCATTTCCTCATTCGAAGAAAATCAATGTAGCTACCTTATTTCCTGGATGATTGTAGATATATGCTTTTTTACTTGTTACCAACACTCCTCCAATCTTCATATTCTCTCCTGTCTTGCCCATAAATTCTTTCACTTCATTTTCTACCTCTTCAGCTATTGCAGGATCAAGATGTTCTAAAGCAGATATTTCTTTGTCTCCCTGCGCAATCTTATTGAGTACGGAATCAAACAACGCTTGGAAATTTTCATTTTTAGCGACAAAGTCGGTTTCACACAAAAGCTTCAGTCCAACTGTTTTACCATTGAGCTCCGTTATCTTGACAATACCTTCTTTGGTCTCTCTTTCTGCTCTACTTCCTGCTTTCGCGATACCCTTTTTTCTAAGCACTTCCTGTGCCTTTTCCAAATCATCTCCTGCCTCAGCCAATGCTTCTTTACAATCTTTGAGGGGAGCAAAAGTGATATCTCTTAGTTGTTTCAATAATTCTATGTTTGACATGAGAATAATGATAAATGATAAATGATATATTGATTATGGATTTTTCTGTTGGGGAATCTGTTGTTTCTCAGATTCTTTTTCCTCCTTGATTTCGAAGAGCGTCATAATCCATCCTCATAGAGCATAGAATATCGCTAACTTATTTTCTTCGGCTATGTTGTATTTTCCGTCTCGAGCACGCTTGATAAATATTCCTAGGAATATCACCATGATAATCACAGCAAAGATGGGGATATATTTTATCAATGGCAAGAGCATCATTACAGACGTCGCAACGATCAGAAGAAGGAAGACCGCTCGCCATCACAACGATTGTTTGAGATGAAAGGTTTCAAAATCATTCTTTTTCTGATTATTGAGTGCGACGACAATGATACCTATAAGAAGATACATCATCACTGCTCTCTTTTTCTCCGTACTACTAGGGATATACGCCTCTGTGGAAGCTTGAGCCGCCGTCTGAACGACCGCTTCTGGCATTTTTGTTTCTTCCATCTACATCAAAGAGAAGATAAATTGCTTTTTGGCAATTCTATGGTATGAAAATTATTTGAACATACTATTTAAGACAAAATCAACGCTCTTATGACTTCCCATATTAGCGATAATTATGCTATCTTCAGCCCGTCGTCTAGAGAAATTCGTACCTGCGATAACGATATTTTGGATTCCAGGAGTCTTTTCTATCTCGTTAATGAAATTATCCATCATCTGTCCATCAAGCACGATGATCAATTCTGGCTTTCTGGTTAGATTCTTTACTCCTTTATAAATCTTCAATACTCTAGCAAGTTTTCTCTTGTAGACTAACTGTTCTTTTTTCGTCAATGACAAATATGCTTCGCTATCAATGAAACGAGCCATACTATTCATAGACTCTATCCTCTTCTTGAGCGTCTCGAAATTCGTCAAGAATCCGGAAGGAAGTTTGTAGTTGAGGTAATTGACTCCGTATTTTTCACCGAGCGTTTCAAGTTCATCAGCATACATCTTTTTTTCGGAAACGATCAAAATCTCTTTTCCATCAGCTTTTGCTTGTTGGATTTTCTTTTTCGCGTTCTCGATCTGCTCTATGATGATTTCGGGATTGATCACTGCTATATTGTTTACTACCCCAGCCCGATATTTGTTGGTCTTTGGGTGAGCTTCGCTTTTGAGCGTACCAATATGAGCTTGCGCCTCAATCACATCGTTTACAGATATACTCATAATGTTTACGATTTGATAAAATAAAGTGAAATTTGAAATTTACAATTTGAAATTTGAAAACGTAAATACGCGATTTCAAAATTTTAAATTTCGCCTTTCAAATTCAAAATTCTTACTTAAGGGTGATAGTAGCTCCTTCAGCCTCCAATTTAGCCTTAATACCTTCAGCCTCTTCGTACTTAACTTTTTCCTTGATGACAGTAGGTGCCTTTTCTACAAGGTCTTTAGCTTCCTTAAGTCCGAGTCCAAGAACTTCCTTAACAACCTTGATAACTCCGATCTTTTGCTGTCCGATATCTGTCAATTCGATATTGACGGAATCAGCATTTCCACCAGCAGCTCCTGCATCTGCAGCTCCACCAGCAGCTCCTGCAACTACCATAGCAGCTGCGCTTACGCCAAATTCTTCTTCTAAAGCTTTAACCAATTGGTTTAGTTCGACTGCACCCATCCCTTTGACGAGATCCATTATCTTCTGTGCATTTCCTGATAATTCTGCCATTGTTGTATAAAATAAAGTAATAAAATACTAGATATGTTTGAACGATTAAACGATGAAACGCTTAAACGCTTAAACGACTAATAAGATTGGAATATTGAAAGATGTAAAAATTGAACAATTAATTTTTCCATTCTCCATATCTCCATTCTTCCATGGTTATTCAGCTGGTGTTTCTACCGGTGCTGCTTCTTCAGCCTTTGGCTCTTCTTTTGTTTCTTCTTTCACTTCTTCTTTTGGCTCCTCTACTTTTTCTTCCTTAACCTCAGCTACTTCACCATCTTTCTTCGCGATTTCACTAAGTGCAACAGCGAATGATTGCAATGGATAGTTGAAGAGATAACAAAGCTTTGAGATCAATTCTTCTTTTGAAGGAACATTAGCAAGTTCATTAACATACTCTCCATCTTGCCGTTTCTTCTCGAACCGTCCTCCAATAAAAGATAATGCTGGTTTCTTATTCTCTTTCTTGAATTCCTTCAGATATTTGTTGATCACTTTGAGCGGAGCATATTCATCGTTTTGCGCATACAACGCAAACACAGGCCCTTCCAAGGCATCGACACCGACTTCTTCAAGTCCTGCGTCTTTGAGTGCTCTCAGGAAGATTCTCTTCTTGATGATATTCATCTTTCCTTCAGCATTACTCAGCTCTATCCTCATCTTGTTCGCAAGCGTAACAGGAATAGCCGATTGTTTTACAATCACTGCATTCTTTGCATTTTCAAGATCAGTTACATATCATTTCAATAACTGTGTCTTCTTGTCTTTGGTGATAGCCATTGTCCTACTATTATAAAGTATAAATTTTCTTGATGAAAACAAAAAGACCCATTTTCAAGGTCCATACAAAAAAGAATGTTTGTATCTGAACCTCGGTAGGAATTGGTATTTTATGCGTTTTAGCAACCTACTGTCTTTGGTGTTTCAGTGAGTGTTATAGAAAAATTGGGAGAGAATGCAAGAGAAAATTATCTTATTTCTTTCATATTTCAAGAAAATATCATATAAGTGCGCTCAATTCGTTATATAGATCAAGACATTGTCATTTGATCTTTATGTCTTGAATTTGATCTATTACTCTCTTTACCTGCAATGAATAGCTAAGAATAAACCATTTTTGCTCTTCAAATCATGCATTGAATTTTTCCCAGATTGCCGGTCCATTTTCTTCCAATCATTTTATCATACCCCTCAAATTATGTATCCTATCAGATAAGGACAAAATCAAGGACTTACCTGATACCGTATCTAAATGCTTGATGTATGCAACCTTCCTCTCTTTTCGTGGTAATGATTTATCTTGCTCTGTAACATCATCCACTAGCCCCAGAATATCTCCAGTATATTTTGATTCCAATAACATTCTTCAGCCTTCAACATCTTCTATCACATCATGCAACAATCAAGCTATTATTAACTTTTTATCATTTGTCACACGACTTATTATTTTTGCTACGGCGATTGGATGATCCGTATATGGAATATTTCCTATTTTTCTGTATTGATCTTTGTGAAACTCCATTATATCCTTTAGTGCATTTTGAATATCTCCATCCTCTGAAACCATTTCAAAAGTCTTTTCCTCTAATTCTAGGTTTTTCTGAAAACTATCATATGTATCTTTTATCTTCTCTGTACGATGTTTTTCGAATGCCTTTATTTGTTCTTCTGTAGGATCTCCATCATATCCTTGATCAAAATTATTCGCCATCGTCTCAAGTGTCTTTTTATCTTCTTTATTAGCGTCATATGTAGTCATGTCGTTTTTCATTTTTACTATAGTAAACAATTAAAAATAGTATATTTATTTATATTTTCAAAGCAAATCTTCTTTTTGCTGATCTGTTATATATCATTTTTGATAAGCCTCTTCTATGGATAATATAGACGCATCTCTATCAAATACATCATTTTTTATCTTATTATGTACATACTCGAAATCATATTGATATACATATAACGGTTGTCATTTTGAGGTAGCCATCTTATTTAATATCCCATCCCCTATCGACAGATCTACATCTCATCATCAATAGAATTTCACGACATCGGGTCAATATTTATTATATAATTCAATTATTGTATTTCTAGCACCATTATGTCCCGATTCGAATATTTCTAAAGGAACCGTTCTTCATAATCATTCTTCTCAATACTCACTAAGCATCCTGGTATTCTGACTAATCGTTCTTTTGAGCACTCCATTTATAAAACATTCATTGAAATCTCTCATTACAAATTCAACCCTAACATTATATCAAAGTTCTTTTGCTTTTTCTATATTCTTATTTGCATTTTTATATGTTTTGAATGTTCAATCTAAAACAACTGCATATTCATTATTTGGAGATAGATCATCAATAGATGATTTACCACTTCATGCTCATCATGCCAAGAATTTCACTGTATTATTATATTTTCATTTATTCTGGATCAATAGATCTTCAAAATAAGTATCTGCTAAATATGACGCAGCTTCATGAGTTTTATTAGCATCTATTCAGACCTTTCATCCCACAAAATCTCTAAAATCATCAACATTCACTACATTACCCATTTTTTCTTTGTACTTTTCTATAATTTCTGCATAATTGTTTTTTGCATATTCTGTGATTTGTTCTGCTGTCATAGATTCAAAGAACACTTTTTCTTGCTTGAATTCCACTTTTATATCTATATCTTCATTTCAATCAATCCATGGATCTAATTCTGATGTATTATTCTCAGACACTGCATCCACAGTATTTTCTTCTATAGGAATATCCATTTCTTCAATTAGATTTGTTTCATTAGTAATATCACCAGTTCATTCATTATCCTCTATTTCTCTATCAGATTCTGTCGATACATCCCCTTCCAACAAAACCATTTTAGCATATTCATACTCACTTTTAAGCGCCTCCAGTTGTGACAGCACCTTTTCATCTCCTGTTCATTTGGCTATTTTATCTTTTTCTTCTTGTATTTTTTGATCAACTATCGTCATTCTTTCTTCTATCATCTGTGTAGGCGTCAGGTATCCATTAATCAATCACAGCCTAAAGAATATTCCTTTCTTATCCTTCGGATTTTGTATCATCTCTTGTTGTTTGATCTTCAGCTCTTCCAAGGCTATGAGATTTTCCCTTTTCAGTGTCTCCATCTTCTGGAGCAATGTGGTTAATTGCCCTATTCTTGGATCGGTTTCTGCAATAGGGAGACGAGTATTTGCATCAACGAATGATTGCGTATTTGAGTCAACTATAATATTGTTTTGCGACAAAAATATATTCATATCATTTAATGCATCTTGAGAATTCTTTGTAGTAAGCTCAAATTTACCTACTTCCGTAGGCGACATATATGTCTTTATTTTACCTATACCAAGACTTCATCATTCCAAGAGTCATCCATACGCAACCGTATTGAAAAATACCTGACAGAGATTATCGAAAGAAAAGTTTTGCTCTGTTGCATCTTTCATAGACAATAATGCATCCAAAAAATTTCATGACTCATATTGTTTATTTCATCATGATGATGTTTCATTTCCTAATGCCGTCTGTCACACAATAGGTCATTCGCCTATTCCTGCAAAGGTATATACTCCCGTCTGTAAGATATTTAATGGGATATCCACCAAAAAGGATTCTATGAATAGTTCTTCTATTCCGAAGACCATAACTTTTCATCATAATCATCACAATCCTCTTATTTTTTCCATAAAAGGAGCAAACTTACTTCCTATTCAAAAGGTGGCAACCGTGGAAATATAATCGAATCACAGCCCTCATATAAAACTCGCTGTCCCTACTCGTTCATCCTTATCGTTGTATGCTCATACACCCCTCATAAATCACACACCAAAAGGATCTACTTTATTGTTTGTGCCACTCATTTCTCATCATGCACTTTCATATAACCACTCCCCAGTATTCCATACTTCTTGTCCTATACCATTTCACAATCTCAATCACACAGTGAATCCGGCTGAAGTAGCCCAAACATTCTTAGTAAAAATTCATGCAATAGCTGCTCACGCTATTCATCCGACCATACCCGTAAAGCTTCCAAATGCTCTCTGCCTATTATTATACAGATCATCTACAAACTGATCCCATTGATCTGAAAGATTTTCTCCAAAACTATTCCTTACAATATCATCCGGATTGGGTCATTGAGAAAAATCAAGGCTCACTTTTCATGACAAACTAGGTATCTTCCCTGTCGGTTTAGGGTTTCTCAATTGCAAAAGCTCTACATATCTCGTTTCCAATGCTATAGTCGCATCATATATCTTACCTGAATATTTATTTATTATCCTTTTATTATTTGAGTCAAATCAAGCTATAGCGCCATCTCATCACATCATCACACCATCTTCACCATGATAGAGATCAAAATTTTCTTTCAATTCTCTCTCCTTAGCATTCTCAAAGTCAGTTATCCTTTTATTTTGTTCTTCAAAATACTTATAAAAACCCATGATATCATTTATAGGTATCGATGCATCTATACCCAACTGCTTTCCTTGCTCATAAAACTTTGTGGTATATACATAGAGGTTATCTATATCTTGATTTCCTCTTCCTATAAATCTGTCGTATTTTGATTTTGCGTTAATATCTAACATAGTATAGGATCATACTTCTTTTTCTGCTCATGACGTATTTCGTCGATTTTTTTCCGTTATTTTACCCGAAAGAATATATGGCTGAACTTTGGAAAAAATGTATCCGCTATTCAATCGGCCAATAATCGTATCCTTATTAGCATTTGCAAACAATCATTTTTCACTCAAACCCTCTGCTGTCCATCATGCAAATATGTTTTCCAAAAAAACATTTATTTCTGTGCCACTCTTGCCATCTATATTATTCAACACATATAGTTTAAACGCATCCTTTCGTAAAGGATTTGAGAGATCAAGCGTTCACGCCAATAATTTTTTTTCGGTTGCAGATCCTTTAGTCTGTAATTTTTCTACGCATCATATAACGCTTGTATAATATGCAATACTATTATCCATATTCACCAAATTCACTCATGTCATCAATCATGTATCCTTCAATTGTATCTCTCATGTAGATGATTTTTCCATTTTCAGCAACAAAGGAGATGTATATCACGGGAACAAGGTGATATATTGCAGTAATAACGACTTAAAATTGAGACATATATACGATTTATCGCTTTCTTTCACTGTTTCTGGCAGTGGTAGATACTCTCAGATATTGTCTACCTTTATTTTCGATATATCTTCTGAAGTCACTATATCAGTAAGTATTTTTATCCAATTAGGCTTTGTTTTCCCAGTAATTCAGAATTTTTCTAAATTTTCTGTGAAATCTTGGATATTTATCTCCTTACTTATCTCATTATTAATCTTCATTCTTTCTTCCATGTCCTTTTTCTTCTCTGCAAGCTCCGTTTCATACACCGTTCTCTGTTCCGAAATGACCGAAATAATATCCATTTTATCTGATATGTTTGCGATATCTATATTCTTTTCCATCTGGATATCTCGTTCATCATCGATAATATTTATATACATGATTCCTGAATCAGACAATGTTATTGCTTCTCATTGTCTATTTTTGATATTGTTTGCCTCAAGAAAATCACAAAAAGCTCATTGCCTTTTTTTATTCAAAAATTCCTGACAATTTGTTGCATTATCAATTATCGTATATGGTTCCTGTACAATCTCTCTATGCGTATCGAATATTTTTGTTGTAAACACAAGACTTTCTGTTGTTTCATCATATTCCAAAGATTCACCTGGCAATAATCCAACTCATTGTGTCTTATAGAGCTCTACCCTATCATAAATAAGTTCCTGTCATATTTTACCATCGATGATCATATCTTTATCGCCCTCCAATATCCTACACAACTGATATACCTTTATGGTATTTTCATCATATTTGGATATATCAATCTCTTCATCAATAATATCGTGCATAATTCCTTTACTATCAAATGCATATTTTTTTTGTTCTTTTTTATCTATATTTTTTTCTAATGCTTTTATCAATTTAGCTATCTGTCTCTCATCATTTTTCTTATCTTTTGTTATATCATCAAAATGTTTCTCTAACTCTTGCAGCGAGATCTCATTTTCATTTCATTCTGTTTTGGCGATTTTCTCTAAAATCTCTGCCATGAAGCTTACATACTATCTAAAAGTTTATCCAGTTCTTCGTCCGTCATTTTCATTTCTTGATCTTCTTTTGATTTGATCTTCTTGATTAGCTTAAGTCCCTTTTTGAACGTATCTTTTTCTTTCTCTGCTTTTACTGTCTCTATTGCCTCTTGCAATGCGCCTATCAGTTTATCCATAATTTCATCCGTGATATATTTACTTTCTAGCAACGCCAAAAAACCATCCGCAAGATTCCGATGAGGCTTGAGTTTCGTGAGCACTTTGACGAGCAATTGTTTCTTTTTTTCCATAGTCAGGTAAATACATAAAATTTGCTATCATAAGTATATCCCAAACCACTTCTCAATATAAAAAAAACGTTCCAAAGAACGCTTTTCTAGATGACATTTTCTATTTTTATGATATATTATTTATTGAGGAATATTTCATAAAAAACAACGAACATATCTCTTCTCTTGTATTTTTCATCAAAATCCATATACGAATAAGCGATTTTATCGTCTCTCAACGCTATGATAGAGGCCAAGATGGCGAAAGATTTTTTGCGTACCGTATCATCGGAGTATCCAAACTTCATGAGCCATTTTGATATTATCACTGCCGCTTGTGACTTTGCCGTCCACGCACACAAGGGACAGAAAAGAAAATATTCCGGTGAACCGTATCTTATCCACCCCCTTAGCGTCGCTCTGCTCTGCGCCAAGAATTTCAATGATATCGATCTCTTTATTGCAGCTATTCTTCACGATTGCGTTGAAGACAACAATAATATCGAAATGAAACAAATCTACGAGACGTTTTGAGAAAAGATAGGCTTCATAGTAGATTCCGTCACCGACACCACTACCTATTTCTTGAATGCTCCACATACGATATACAACGATAGGATAGAAAAAATCCTAGCATGAGGAATGCTCGACATCAGATGCATTCTTCTTAAGCTCTACGACAGGGAACACAACATCGATACACTCAGTGGCTTAGAACCACATAAACAGATCAGAATGAGTTTCGAAACGCAAGCGATCTATGAACCGCTCAAAAAGCTCTTCGGCGGATATCAAGACACGCCTCTAACCATCGAATCCTGTGAAAGTATTCTGTACCATTATCTTCGTGCCAATCGCATCACTACGCCGACATGACTCAAGGAAGCATTACTCAACCAAGCGTTTTTCGCTTTCGATAATGACACGTTTACCATCGTCTACAAGAACACTAACCGCATCTTCCGACAGATCGATAACAAGAAAGTTTTTGAGAAACTGGTGGAAAGCAAGAATTTCGACGAAAAGATAGAAGTTATCTCTATACAACAGGACAGCCAAGGAAAATTCCTCGCCGTTTTCAAATATAAAAGAGGGAATATTTTTGAAGATCTCGACAGCAAGTTCAGGATACATACCAACTTCTCATAATATATTTATGATTTACCATTTTATCGTCTTATCGTTAATCTATGAATAATCAGATCTACAATCTCATTTCCGATGCTACATTGAGCGACGAGCTTTCATTCTGTCTGAGGAATAGGACACTCGAACAGAAGTTTCTCTATCTCCAGAAAGGCGCAACAAAATATTACGATGTCGTCAATACCGATGCGGTCTATTATAGTGCATATCCGTATGAGCTTTTCGTAGATTTCGGGACAAAATATATTTTCTCCAAGACCAAAAAAATGGCTATCATCAGTCTCGGATGCGGGAATTCCGATATTGAATCCTACATATTCGAGCATCTAAACCACAAATATCACATCGATTACTATGGCGTCGATTCGTCTAAGGATATGCTTGAGCTATCCATCCAAAGAATGAAAAGCATTACCAATATCGAAAAGAATTTTATCTGCGCCGATTTTTCAACCAATGAATTCAAGAGAGAATTGAGCCAACTAACCGCCAATGACGATATCAAGATCTTTACCTTCTTCAGTAATACGTTTGGGAACATAAATCCCAACAACATCATAGATATTCTCTACAATCTTTTGAAATCGGGAGAAAAGATACGGCTTGATATCCGTTTGAGATCAGGAAAATCAACAAAAGAGAATCTGAAGGATTTTGAAAAATACTACAGCTATCTCTCCAACGAGGAGATGACCAATCTTTTCCTTGGACCCATCGAAAGCATGAACATCGATAAGGACTCAGGCGAATTTGCACTCAAGACAACGAATATCGAGCCATTGGAAGCGATCAACTATCAATACAGTTTTGTTTTCAACAAGAAAGTCAGCGTTACCATCAAAAACGAAACAACGACAATACTTCCTGGTGAAGAGCTTCAGATCGTAAATATCTGCACCTACGATCCTGATGGACTCATCAATTTCTTTGAAGGGCATAATTTCAAACTTATCCAAAAGTTCATCAAAGACTCCAGAGGACAATTTCTTTTTGAAAAAATTTAGTATAAAAAAACCCCCTAAAACAGGAGGTAATGACATAAAAGCACTAAAGTGTCTCTTCATGTTCTATTATACGATGATGTTTATCCTTGGTGCGATACTGAATTTTCGCTTGGCCCGAAGGGAAACACGTAATAGAGGTAAGTATGAAGAATGCATTTTTTCTTCTGAGACAAACACCATTTTGCTGGAAAAACAAAGATAGTTCTTCAGCATCACGACGGTAAAGAAAACGCGAAATATCTTCCGACGATATCCTTTTGGTAGCATCATGCAAGACAGCAAGATCGCTTTCTTTGACTACTGCTCGATGATTTCGAGCAAATCTCTTCACATGAACATCGACTCTTTCATTAATTTTTGAAAGATTCTTTTCATGTATCCTTTTTTGATACTCATCACCTGCAGAAACGCTTTTTTTGACAGGATCTTTTCGCTTAGTCCTTTTGAAGAAAGGGAAAAAATTGATTTTCATAGGATTTTTGTTTTTTGGAGAGGTACATATACTCTTTTTTATATTATTGTCAATGTATTTTATTTTTGTCTCAATTCATTGATCTTGGATCTGGTCTTTGGTCAGAGATACCCTCTCAAAGCAAGTGAATCCGAATCGGAAATCAGTCCGTATTGTTTTTGGAATGCATAGACAGCATCGGTTGTCGCTTTTGAATACACACCATCTATAGTTCAGCTATAGAGTCATTGCGACTGCAGAAATTTCTGGAGTATCTTAATCTCAGAACTTTGTTGTCATTTACTATACGCTCTGTAGAACAAGAAAATTTTAGTTTGTTTAGTCTCGACAACCCCCTTTTCGTTTCCCTCAGACTTCGCTGAGGACAAGTTCCCCCTATCAGGGGAACTCTCAGTGGGTTTGCCGTTATAGTACTGAGCTAATTCCAATAATGAAGCTATATCGCCTTTTTCATACAGATTTTTGGGAAGCAATCATTTTTCCTGTATATGGAGCTTCATCACATATCTCGTCATCTTCCCGAACTTCCCGCAATCCGGATTATTTCTCGAAACTATTTTTTTTGCCACTTGATAATTGCACAACGCCTTTTTGGTATGGATATCGAAGCTGCCATGCCGATATTGTTTATGAAGATAGCCTAGCTTATTGAGATATTTCTGCAATGTCCGTGTCCGAATATCATTCCTTCCTTCTTCCAATTGCTGGATCCGCAGCGCTATATCGAAGAAATATTTCGGTAAATAGACTGCATTATTTTCTAGTCCCACCTTCGCATGTTTTATGGTATCGGCAGCTGTGCAATACCATCAGGTCATGGTCTTTTTCCCGAATGTCAGTGCTTTGATAAGCCCCTCTTCCCCTCTGCCCATTCGAATATCGATACGATCTGCATTTTGCCCTTTCTCTCAAGAAAGCACTATTGCTCCTCCTCTATCCGCAATCTCTCCGACACCAACACCTGGAAAGTAAATAATCGATCAAAACGCATATGTTTGGGGTCATGCAAGCATACCATTGAAAACTGGTTTGCCTGAGGCTCATGTATACCCCTCTCCGTTGAGCGTAACCTCATCTGCAAAACTTGATTTATAATAGAATATTTGATTGGGCATTGGAGAATAATATGCCGTCACCGTGAATAGCTTTTCCTCGCAACCGGAAAAATTGAAAGCGCTCGTGACGCTCACCCACGAAGAACAAAGAACCGTATACAATAGTCGTTTTTTCATATCTGCAATATGCTTTTTGGATTGATAATTACAAGCGTTTTTTTATACTCTAGCCGTATTTACCACTTTCATCCTCATGCGAAAAAAACTCGAAAAGGATTTGAATAGCCGACTGATAGATTGGATTATCTGATGATCATATCTGTGAGATAATGGACAGAAATTTGCCGAAAAAATAAAAAAAATCGGGCTAGAGGCATATACGCATATCCTAGCCCAATACGAAAGGTTCAAGGAACGATATAGGAATTAATGAACAATGAATAATTAATAATGAATAATGTTGGTTGTATCTTCTTATGGACTATTGTAATTTATAATAATCCATCAAAAGACATTCCGTCATTATTCATTTTTCATTTTTAATTATTAATTTTATTTATATTTCTGGGCTTCGCTTATCACTTTGTTCATCACTTTGAGGCATTCGATAGGATATTTTCCCACTGCAGTCTCTCATGAAAGCATAACATATTCAGCACCTTCACGCACCGCATAAAAAATATCGCTCACTTCCGCTCTTGTAGGCACTGGATTGGAAATCATGGATTCCAACATCTGTGTCGCTACGATCACGGGAGTGTTTTTTATCTTACACCTTTTGATAATTTCCATCTGATAAAACGGTATTGTCTCTACGGGCAACTCAGCTCAGAGATCGCCTCTAGCAACCATGACCATATCGCTCGCATCTATAATATCCTCCAAATGGTCTATCCCTTCATGATTCTCTATCTTGGCGATAATCTTCACTCCTTTTGCCGATATGTTTTTTAGATATCCCCTCAACTGTTCGATATCTTTCTTACTTCTCGTGAAACTTACGGCTATGTGAGAAAACCTGTTTTTGATAGCAAATGCGACATCCGATAAATCCGATTCTCCTAAGGTCGGCAATTTGTAATGCACTCCTGGCGTGTTGATATGTCTTCTTGATCATACGGTGAACGATGTCAACGCTTCTACAACTAAACTTTCTGATCATTTTTCCACAACCTTTACATCGAACAACCCAGAATCGATCTTGATGATTGTCCCTATCTTTGCGTCCTTGATCAGTGGTGCATAATCACAGAGCAAATCACGATCTCCTCTTTTGCTCTCTTTGGATACTATCCTAAATTTTTCTCAAACTTCATAAGCAATGGGCTTTTCAAGGATTCACGTCCTTACCTGCGGTCATGCCGTATCTATCAATAACTCGAATTTCCCTCCAATTTTTTTTTCTGCCTGACGGATTGTTGTGAGATCTCTTGCAACTGTTGTCTGCGTATAATGAGGAAAATTAAACCTCAATATCCTGACGCCGTTTTTGTAGCATTCGATCAATTGATCCTCCGTATTCGTCGCTGGTCCTATTGTCATTACAATACCCGTCATAGACTACATTAATAAATAAAGCTTAACATTTAGTATTCAACATTGTTATTTTACCGTATACATCTTTTTCTCTCCCAACAATTCCTTCGCCAATCTAATTTTACTTTCATCATTTGCATACATCGTATAGATTACTTCACCTTTTTTGACTGTATCGCCAAGTTTCTTATGAAGATATAATCCTGCCTGGAGATCCAATGGAGATCCCAATGTCCTTGCCGTAAGATTAACGACTTTCATATCGATATCCTTCACTTTCCCATTCTTCTCTGCATGAATATCATGCTGTATATCTGCCAATTCCAGTCCTTCAGATTTTACGTTAGGATTGCCATGCTGTGCTTTGATGATTTTTTGCATCATTGTTCGCGCCTTTCCTGAAACCAATTGCCCATATGCTAATTTCTCCGCCTCTTTGCCTTTTGCCTTGCCTACCATCTCTATGATTTTTGCACACAGATGTATAGCTTTTTTTTCTAGATCCATAGGTCTATCAGGATGCTGTTGCAACACCCTCAACACTTCTCTCACCTGCAAAACCGCTCCGATACCCGCACCAATAGGTTGCAATGCATCGGTAATCTCTACGGTCATTTTCATGCCGAGTTTCTTACCCACATATTCGTATTTTTGCTTAAGCCGTTTTGCGGTTTTCATATCAGGCACCTTGGCGCTTGGACCAACAGGGATATCGATCAATGAATGGTTGATGCCCATCGCATATTTTTTTGCCATGATGCTCACAATAGTCCTAGAGTAGGATTGCATAGACAGCGGATATGCTACTTTGATGAGTTTTTCATCTGCAGGAGCGAGGTCCAATCCTCCACCCCAAACCAAACAGCAATTATTTTTCTTCACTAGCGCTTCGATCTCTTTTTTACTGAACGATATATCCATAAGCACACTTACGCATTCACCGGTAGCAGCCGGCGTCGTAATAGCTTTGGAAAATGTCTTTGGCATCTTGATGCCCAATGAGGTAAGCAACGGGATCATGATCATTGTTGTCTCATTCCCCGGCACTCCTCACATGCAATGTTTATCCGCTACTATACCTGGGAAATGAAGCATTTCCCCCGTCTCAGCCATCGCTTTTGCCATCCGATAGAGATCCTCATCTTTGGAAGGATAAAAGAATCCCATCGCAGAGAAATACGTCGTCAAGATATCAGTGAATCTATTGTTTGAGATATCTTGCATGATTGCTTTAATCTCCTTTTGATTGAGTCTTTTGCCTGTCAATCATTTCTTGAGCGCGTCCAACGATTCAGGCGTATTCTTGGTATATGATACTGTTACGAGTTGTCCTGGCTTGATTTCGTATTTTTCTTGGATATCCCTAAAAATACCTATTTCTCAGCGTTGCACGATTTTGGAGGTAAGATTGGCATCAAAGACAAATTCCTTGTCATCATAAATCAGCGCTACCTTGTCCATACTCGTGATGCCATGTTCCCAAGCATCTTGTTCATTGACAAGGACAACTAGATCCTCTCCTTCATGGATATCGATAATCCTTGTCCTCGCAGCAAATAAATCTTTTTTTGTCTTTTTTGTTTTGTTCATATGGGTATATTCATCAAAATAAAATATTATCCAACTAGATCTTCGAGTTCTCTATCATCAAGATAGAAGATAATCAATCACACTATCAATGAAACGATCATGCTCCATACGGGGTGATTTGGAAACAAATACATATCTGACAATCACCGTATACCTCTTCGGATAAGTACAACCGCCACTACCATCAACAGCATATACATATTCTTCTTGGTCTTCTTCCGTTGAGAGAAACGAAAACGCACATGCTGAATATGCTTCTTCACAACATTTTTATGCAATGACGCTGTTTTCATCTTCTTATAGCATATCAAATAAATAAAGAACGGTTATTTCTTTCTCTTTTCAAAGAATTCAATCGCCTGAGCTAATTCTTCGTGATCCTTTGCATATTCATGGATATCAATCCCTTTCTGATATGCCTCGCAAGCTTGCACTAGTGCTGTCGCTCCTTTTCTGGTTCCACCCGGATGCGCATGACATCCCGCTCCCATCGTCGTAATAAAATCAACATTTCCCATCACATCGATAAATGGTTTGAGCAAAGTAGGATTGAGCCCTCCGGAAATAATCGGCGCACATTTCTTAATCCCTCTCCATGAGTCATCTTGCAATACTGCATGATGCGCTATATCTTTTTGGATATCTTGTACGAAATTCTCATCGGCTTCAGGGATTGTTCCCCATGATTGATGAAACATATGTCCATCAGCTACGAGATTCAAGATATTATGTGCAGCGGTCACATCCTCTTCAGGCGATCCTGCCATTTTCCCCACACCAGCAGTACCGGTATGGATACCTGATGTTCCTGCCAACCTTGCAAATTTAGACAGCACCAATACCGTATATCCGATAGGATTTTCCGGTCTTGTGAAAGCACCATGTCCTGCTCTATGAAAATGGATGAAAACATCAGGATATTTTCTTCTCAAGGTTTGCACTGCCATCCATCCTGCTGTTGTTCCATCGATAAGGAACGCATATGAACCCTTTTCCATGCCGGAGTTGACGATCATTTCACATCTCTTGATCATAGTATCGTAATCAGCTGCAGAGACATTGAACGAGTGAACTTTTTTTTGGCCGGTCTCTTTGACTGCCTTATCCATAGCTTCTTTGACATTCTTCACCATCTTGTCGTACGGACAAAAATCCTGGTCAG
Source organism: uncultured Candidatus Peribacteria bacterium (assembly GCA_964542965.1). Taxonomy (GTDB): domain Bacteria; phylum Patescibacteriota; class Gracilibacteria; order Absconditabacterales; family Absconditicoccaceae; genus CAJBLF01. The sequence continues at coordinate 47,851 of CAZIVH010000002.1, forward strand.
CCTGCGGTTCATCGTTTTTGACAAAATCGCCGCCGCCTACTCGGAAATCATAGGCTACTTCAGCATATTCCGCTGAGGTAAGTCCCATCTTTGGCTTCACGATAGTTCCCAAGATAGGTCTATCGTAAACATTGAGATATTTTCTCATATCGTCCAAGGTATAGCTTGGACCATCGTATTGTTCAAGCATAGCAGGCGGGAATCGTACATCCAGCAGTTTCAATGCTTTTATCTCTTTCATCCCGAAAATATTTCACGCGATATAGGTCATGATATTCTGTACATTCCCTCACCTATCCCGAAGTCTCCGAGGATACGCGATCCACACAATATTTTTCTCCATATCCACTTTGTATACGAGAGAATTCATCTCACGTGCAAAAGGCGTTTCCGTCTTGACGGCAAAATTCGTCCCTGTGGAAGATTCTGCAGATACTTCACATGCTGCCTGGAGAATATTGAGATTCCCGCCTGGTAATAAGTGAAATGCACAAAGCATATATTCACCATTCTCTGGATCCTTGAGATCTAAGTTTACATAGGCTAACTGATGTTCATTGAGCGTAGGTAAGAGTTCTTTAATGTCCATTTTTGTTTATGTTTATAGAAGATAAAAAGGCTTTTTATAATTATATATTCTTTATACTTTTTTGTCAAATCTAGGTGATAGCATCTTCTTGGAAAGCGTTTTCTACATCTGGCAACGCTTCACTCTTATCTATAAATTCATTGAATGCTAATTGCATATCCGTCCTTTCTAGATAAGATTGGTCTGTACTTATCTCCTGCGTCAATTGATAGCTGAATTTCTCTAATGTCATAGGTTCGATTATAGGACGCGCATAGGAATTGTTTTTGAATATAGAGAAGAACCTTGCGTAGGTCTGTAGATATCCATAAGGTTGATCAGCATTCTTCTCTTGAGCAACAATGGTTTTGTCCATATTTTCCTGAGCATCTTTTGTCATCATAGTTATATTCTCCGTATGCTTATGATCAGTCTGTCCCAACAATCATAGTGCATATCTAGCATCGTTCGTTCATGCTTTGGACAGGTTGATCATATAGTTTTTTTTCTTCTGTCCCATATCCTGGATACTTTTCCTAAAAGACTCAAGCTGGGCTATCCCATATTCTCTGAGACTAGCATCTATCAAACTCAGCATTGCGTATACCTCTGCATTGTTTGCCGAAGAAAACGTCTGATTTGGCATCGCTTCAATATCCTGTTCCATGAAAGTGAATATTTCCTGTACTGCCATATCCTTCATGATATTCCTTTTGAATCGCATTTTTTCCGTCTCCATATTGAAATTTCATGATTTTTTGACAGTTTCATTCAATGCGCTTGCGACATTTTCTTTGTATTCCTCTACATCATCAGCATTTTCCACTAATTCTTTGTAATCAAGCGATTTCGCACCTATAATGAAATCATCGAATGCTGGCAATTGTATGTCAGGGATTTCCATTTTCCCGTTTTTAGGATCTTTGATAAAGAACGGTCCGTTGATTTTTTCTCTTTTCATGAATACTTCCTGTTCGAGCTTCCCTGTCGTTAAGTTGTAATATAGTTTCAAATTTTTCCCATTCATTTTTCCATCGATATTCAGGATAATATCCTCGCCTTTTTTTTCAACAAGATCGTTTTCTTCTGATTTTGCACGTCTAAATTGTTCTAATACATTTTCTTCTGTAGATAGATCTATATCCATATACGTTTTCAAAACATCCAAACAACTGGTCACCGCTTGTTCTTCAACCGTCTTTTTCGTTTCTTTCATCAAATCATCTTCCGCTCATGATTTTTTGTTCTTTATCTCCATAAGTTTCTGCAATTTTTCTTTTTCTTTGTCTGTCGGATTCTTGATCTTCATCAATTCCTGTATCTGAGGATCTTCTTGTATAGATGCATCCAATGTCGGATAGAGTTTTCTCATGCTTTCGTAATATGCAAGGTCTTTTTTTTCATCGCTAACGAGTTGCATGTCCATATATTTATCGAAATACGATTGTACATCCTTATGCTGGACGACTTCATTCTTCACTTCATCCATAGGAGATGCCGTCACTTTCTCTGTATACTCCACTACCATGTTTTTCACTTTTTCATAGAGTTCTCACCATGTCTCTTTCAAAAATTCACCCAACCCGACCGATTCATTATACTCATAATATCTTTTGACCAATGCATCATATTTTTGCTGTTCTTCCTTGGTCATTTTCTCTCTCAAACCATTCTTTTCGATAAGTAGCATATCCTGTTCAAGTCCCATAGCCTTATAGATATCCTCTCTATTCCCATATGTTTTATTCAACGCGTTTTTTTCTTCCTGGGATTTTTTTTCATACGCTATTTGCATATTTTCATTTGTAGACCGCGCTATATTAGGATAATTAGCTTTTATCGTTTCGAAATCTTTAGCAAATTTTTCTAGCTGGATTCCGTTAGCGATCTGTTCCATTGTCGGATACGCATTCACATTATTCGATGAATTGCTGACTATATTTTTCCCTTTTTCTGCTTGCTGTATAATATAAAATCTCAGCCCATCATCTGATACATCATTCAATTTTTTCTTATCCCCATCTTCCAATCCGTTCATATATGACGAAAACGTTTCGTATTTTGCACCAGGACCCACAAGCTCTTTTATGATTGCCTGTTTGTTTGAGCTAAAACCACTCAATGCTTTGTCCTGTAATCATCAGAGATCAATTTTTTCACCTTTTTCTATTTTTGCGGCAACCAATTCACGCATAGCTATATTGTATTTTATATGCGTGTTTTTATCTGTTCAGTTTTTATATGCGTTCAATGCTTTATTGTATTCCTCTTTTGAGCATACTCCCAATGCTTGCGCTACATATGGCGCGACTTTTTTTCGATCATATCACATATCAGAGATCATCGTATACAATGTTTTCCCTTTTATTTTCCCTGTTTCTATATTTCATTTATCGCTATTTTGCCCTTCTGTTCGTTCCATGATGAACAATGGTAAATAAAGATTATTTTATCATTCGAGGATAATGCTTTTTTACTTCTTTTTTTATATCTTTGGGTTTAATGACACCATATTCGGTGATAATTCCGGTAATGAATTTTGCAGGAACGATATCAAATGCGTAGTTCACGATTTCTAGTTCTTTCGGAGCATCTGGTCGGAGTTCCTTGCCAGACCTTTGTTCTATCTTGATAGTATTTTCGGCATCTACCTTGAGCAATGATCATGCGATGTACACAGGAATTTTGGAATGCCAAGCTGCTAATGCTATAGCGAAACTGCCGATTTTATTGAATACATCACCATAAAGAGAAATAGCATCCGATCCTATGATGACCATATCGATATCCACATCTGATGCGTAGAGATTGTCAACGAAAAACGGTGCAGCCCCATCAACGATCATCGTATTGGGCACTTTTGCTTTGAGCAGATCCAATGAGGTCTTTCTTCCCTGATACAAAGGCCTTGTCTCCGTATTGTATACATAGATATTTTTCTTTTCTTTGTTATGCGCTTGTACAAGGATTTTAATCACCGATCCACTGTGGCAGTGTGTCATGATATTCATGCGTTTCTTGATAAGCTTTGCTCCAATCAATGGCCTTAACGCCTCTTCTGTCTCTATATCTTGAATATAGGATTTACAAGCTTTGTATAATTTTTCTTGGATAGTCTTGATGTCGCTCTTGTTTTTGAGCAATGCCTTGTATTCGAAGAGACAATCCTTGATTCCATTGAACAACATCGGCTCGGTATCCCTAGATGTTTTGAGCAACACTATGGCCTGTTTGAAAAACGTATCGAATTCCTTGAGATCTTTGAACTTTTGTCTTTTGATCTCTTTGGCAAGGATATCTATCCCTGCTTTGGCGATATTCGTCGCTCACTGGATCTTGATACTCTTGATATCTTCAGCAACCGCCTTGATAGGAGTGAGATTCATCATTAGAAATAAATTAAGAATTAAAAATTAATAATGAATAATGTCGGTATTGTTTTATTATCGCCTATTGTAATATACGATACTCCATTTCAGCGAATCTTTCATTTTTCATTGTTCATTATTCATCGTTCATTAAAAGTTAAATGTTTTTGTTGTAGAGCGACATAAAGAAAGATTCGAATAGATGATATTCTTCTGGGTGGAAGTCTATCACGATAGGATCATCATCATCGATAATATAGATCTTCACTCTCTTGTAGTCATCGAATTGCTCGGTGATGATATATTTCACCTGTTGCTCAAAAACAATGAGACATGTTTCCTTGAGCGCGTTGGATTTACCATCGCTAAAACACACTTGAACACATTCTTTGGCTGGATTCTTTACATCCACCACTCTGAATAAATCGAAATCTAAGGCCATGGATCTTTATATTATGAATAAAAAGTTTTTTTTTCGCTCAATTTCTGGATATTGAATTCCTTGAGCAAATTATACATCTGTTTGATATTTTCTGCAGTCACTTCCTGATCTATATCGATAATCTCTTCTACAATATTTTTCAAGAGCGTAACGATCACCTGTTGTGCGGGCGTATGATATTTCTGATCTCTCTTGACTCGTTTCACGAAATCGGCTTTAGACAATCGTTGCAAGGTCTCCATCTCCTGAAGCATTTTTTCCATGGAGAGCGGCTGCATAAAATTACTTTCACTCATCATCCTCTCTTTTTCCTCATATTCTTTGATTGCCTTTTGGATAGCTGTGTATTGGAGCATCTTGATCATCTCTTCATGATTCACAATCCCATTGCTTTTTCACAGATCTATAGGATCTTCCCTCTTTTTTGCCGTATCACGGAGTTCTGCCTGCCCTCATTTCGGTGAATAGATAATGGCGTGGTCATTCAAAAATTTTCTAACGATCGCATGTTTATGGAGAGCTTCTTTCTCTGCCCATTCATACTCTTCTCTCGCTCGAGCGGTGATGACGAACAACGGCAACGATCCGTAGGACAATCCTTTGAGTTGAGAGACATTCCTTTTTGTAAAAACCTCAGGCGCAAATTCTCCAGTCCCTATATGGACCAAAATATCCTCTCCCTCATATTGCATCAATGTATAGAGATATTCGTAATTATTCGTTTTCAGATCATCTTCGGTGTAGGCTCATTCTTCCGTATATTTTCCGTAATTGATTATTTTTTCTGTCCCATAGCAATACTTAGCAAGCTTCGCTACCGTATCGATGACATGGTTTTTCATATATTCGGAAGCATCGTGCAATACTTCCACGATATCATCATTATGGTCGCGGATATTGGTTCTCTTGCCGTATACATGTTCTTTTTCCCTATATCTTTCCATACATGCCATGAGAAATAAAAAGCCTATTGATTTAAGTATACTCGCAATCATAAAAAAACACTAAAAAAAGACGCCTTTTGAGCGTCTTTCCCTGTACAATTTGCGAAATTATGATTTACTTAGCTATTTCTATCACATAATAGATCTTTTTGGCTACCATATCGTATAATTCCATTACGGGAACTTCGTTGCTATATCCCATTTCTGTCATATATTTTTTCAATGCTGGATAGACTTTGATCACTCCTGCCATATAAGAAACCGCGCTTTTTATAGGAAATTCCGCTACCATACTCATTTTTCCCCCGATATTCTTGATCTTGATTTCTGCGCTTTGAGGGACTTTGGTGATTTCATCGCCGACAACGATAGCTCATACATCACTTCTGAGATTCTCTCCAGATATCACCGCTGGATCATCATAATAGATTCCGATACCTGTTGCAGACAAAATTCCGACTCCTGACAATGCTAGATATACTTTATCCATGGATGGTCATACTTTGCTATAATCACCTACAAATTCCGTATACGCTATCGTATATGGTCCCACCATCTGTTCTTTTACCTCGACTTTTTTGAATCCACCGAGATACCGCCGATTGATAAGCGCCAACACGAGGATGATGACAGCCAACCATAAGATGGTTTTGATGAATCTTCTGACAAATTTCATTTTTTTTATTAGTGAAAAGTTAAAAGTGAATAGTGAAAAGTGTAGGATAGATATATTATGAACTATTGTATATTACGATAGTTTATGAATATACAATTCTATCGTTTTTCACTTTTAGTTTTTCATTCTTAGTTAAATTTTTACTACTGCTACTTTACCGTCATTATCGATACTCTTGATCTTGACTCTAATGGTCTGGAAGAGTTTGAAATGATTGGTAAGCGGTAAATCATATCTCTGTCAGAGATTGGAGATATGACAAAGTCCCATCTTGCCTTTTGGTAATGCGACAAAAAGTCAGTAATCTTCTATCCTCTTGATCTTTGCGTCGAATTCCTGGCCGACTTCCAGATCGGAAGCAATTTCCAAAATAATAGCCTCGACTTCTGCGATAATCTCTGCTCTTGGATGAGTGATATAGCATGTTCCATCATCTTCGAAATCGATCTTCACGTGATCATGGGTATCAATGATATCGTTGATCACTTCTCCGCCCTTTCCGATCACTTCTCTCACTTTGTCTGGTTTGATGTGGATGATCTTGATCTTCGGTGCATATTCTCCGACTTCTTTTCTTGGTTCAGCTATCGTCTGCAACATCACGTCCATGATCTCTGCATATCCTTCGAATGCTCTATCAATGGTCTCATGAACGATATCCATAGTCAGCCCTTTCAATTTCGTATCGAGTTGGATAGCGGTCATACCGTCTTTGGTTCCTGCAACCTTGAAATCCATATCTCCGGTGAAATCTTCCGTAGCCATCAAATCGTTCAAGACGATATGCTTGGTAATATTGTCTTCATCATCATGATCTGTCATCAACCCCATAGCAATACCCGCTACCGGCTTCTTGATGGGCACTCCTGCTGCCATGAGCGACAAAGTCGATCCACAGACAGATCCCATAGAGGTAGATCCACCTGATCCTAAACATTCTGAAACCGCTCTGATGGTATAGGGGAATTCTTCCATAGAAGGAAGAACTTTTTCCAATGCTTTTTCTGCCAATCTTCCATGTCAGATTTCTCTTCTTCCTGTGCCTCTCGTTCCTTTTGCATCACCGACACTGAACGGAGGGAAATTGTAATGATGGAAATATCTCTGATGAACGCCATCATTTTCCATGTCGTCGAGGATCAGATATTCTTTTGGTCCTCACAAAGTAACGGTAGTCAATACCTGAGTATCTCCTCTCCGGAACAATCCGCTTCCATGTACTCTTGGTAAGGTATCCACTTCACAGTAGATAGGTCTGATATCTTTCTGATCCCTGTCGTCGATCCTTTTTCCTGTATCTAATGTGCGATGACGCAAGAAATATTTGATGACGTTGAATACCGCCATTTTCACCTTAGTCTCTGTGAAATCTGTTTGCTCTGCATCAGCGATCTTGTCTTTGCAAAGTTCCAGCACCTCTTTTTCATATTGTGCAGATAAGGTATTGAACGGCACTTTGGTATTGCCTGCTAATGCGTCCAATTTATCCTGAGTAAGAATATTTTTGACATATGCGATCAATTCTTCAGAAGGCTTATTATAGGTAATCTCTTGCATCGTTGGATTGACGGTCTTGAGAAATTCTGTCTGAAAATCGCATGATGCGTCGATCGCTTTCTGACCGACTACGAACGCTTCCTTCAGAAGATCCTTGGGAACCTCATTTCCTTCCGCTTCGATCATATTGATAGAGCCTTTCTTTCCTGCGACTAACAATAAGAAGAAACTTTTTTCTGATTCTGCTTTGGTCGGATTGATGACAAACTGTCCGTCGATATATCCTATCATCGCTGCGCCTACAGGCCCGTCAAATGGGATACCTGCTGCCATGATAGACATAGAGGAACCGATAATAGTCGAGACTCCTAAATCCATAGTATGATCGATTGCCAATGGCGTAATCGTGATGACGACGTCATTGATCATACCCTTAGGAAACATAGGTCTGAGCGCTCTATCGGTAAGTCTGCAGTACAAAATGTTTTGGTCGGAAGGTCTACCTTCTCTTCTTCTGTACGCTGCTCCTCCGAGTCTTCCTGCAGCTGAGAAGCTTTCTCTAAAGTCGATCATCAACGGTAAGAAATCAGAATCTGATCTTGGATTCTTCTCCATGACAGTAGAACACAATAATGCGTTGTCTTGGAATTTGATTTCTAATGAACAGTCTGCTTGGACTGCTAATTTTCCCGTCTCGAACGAGAGTTTCTTACCTTCTCGATCGAAGGATTGTGCGTGGAGCGTAAACTCCTTTTTTTTAATAGGCATGAGAAAAAATAATGAGGGTAAAAAGTCGAAAGAAAATACATGTAATTAGACAGATTAAAATAATTAATAATGAATAATTAATAGTGAATAATGATGGTATTTGTCTTAGTATGAACTATGGTAATGTACCATAATTTCCATCAACTTTCAACTATAAACTATCAACTATCAACTCTTTTAATCTGTCTTTCTAATTCTCAGTTTTCTTTCATCCGGAAATATAGCAATTCTTAGGTAAATTGCAAAAGAATCGTGTTTTAAATCAAAAAAAATCAGCCCGGGGTTACCGGACTGATCTTGTTACGAACTTCTTGTTATTCTACTGTTATGGTCATGTAAGCAGAATCACTGCAACCAACATAATAATTCCTTACTATAACACAATACACTCCTGGTTTAGTAGCAACAAAGTCTTTATTTTCTGTACCAGGAAGAGGCATAAAATTATACATCCAGGAGTACATCATTTGTTCTTCATCACCTACTACGTTGGCATGCAATACGATAGAATCTCCTTGTGAAATTGAGCCTTTATCGGCAGTGATAGTCACCTTAGGACGAGAAGCTACCACTAAATAAACATCATTTAGCATTGTAGATACATGTCCTGTAGTTACATTTTTTCCTTGTACCGTATACGGACCCATCAATGAACAATATCCTAACGATAACTGAGAACCGGTGCCCATTACTGGTTGTCCAATCGAAACAAGAACGTTTTTATCAGTAACGTCGTAGAAGAACAACTGATATTCAACTCCTCTTTCCGATCCGGATAATCGAACAGTAGAGGTTGTCCCTTCACATATAAAAGGATTATCAATCGTTACACCGAACAATACAGGAGCAATCGAATCAGAATCTTGGCCATAACTTGCCACCATCGCGGTGATGAAGGCAAAAAAAAGAAATGTTTTCATTGTTTTGTGTTTTTATTGTGTTTTTTTGTTTTTTTCGTTATCCATTCTATATATATTTTCTATTAAATGTCAACCTTTTTATATAAGAAATATATCTCGGGTCGTTTCGAGGCGACAGCCGAGAAACCTACGCTTTATTTCTAGGATTTCTCCCTTCGGTCGAAATGAAATAAAAAAAATCAGTCCAGAAAACCGGACTGATGTATAGAAAAGATTTTTTACTTCCTTTTGTACATCTTGGGAGGATATACTTTACCCGTACAAGGAGGCTTCATTTCTGTGTGGTTGCCGAAACCTAGCCTTTTACGATTCAAAATCCCATAAACAACAAGTAGGAATACCCCAGCGAACACCATGATAGCAATCCAATTAGACGTTTCTGAGCTAGAATCACCAGATGATTCTAAACCGGGATTACCATCTTTTTCATCCATACTTACCGTAGTCTTTTTTACGAGATAGTCACCACTCACCTGCTTAGCTATGGTAACATCACCGCTTACGTATTCTACTGGTTTCCATGTCTTTCCACCATCATTAGACGCCTCATAAGAAGAATGCGATTTCTTATAGCCACGTAATGTTTGGAAAGCCGTCTTGATATCAGATGAAGTGATCATATTTTTCATCTCATATTCTCCGCATGGATTGAACGCTTTCACCATACAGGTGATGTTTTCACGACCTTCCGGCAAGGGGAAGCGAATTGGACTGCCTGTTCCGGCGATAGTATTGCCAACAGGTTTGAATTCCGTTTTCTCTTCATTTCCTTTCACAAAGAGCTGATAACATACATTTTCTTCTGAGCCGGAAAGATTGAGGTAAATGACGGAATCATCCTGAGCTATGCCTACTTCCAATTCAAATGTAGTAGGTGCGGCCATAATAATTCTACGGAATGCCTGAGCCTGTGTTGCATTCACCATTCCGGCGAGAAGTGCAACAAACACAATAATTTTTTTCATAATCAGATTTTATTTAGTTTGTTTTGTTTACTTTATTATATATCTTATATATATTTTCTATTAAATGTCAACCTTTTTTACTCCATCCCTATCTCTTCCTCTAAAATAAATGAAGGGCAAAATTCCCTCTATTTTAGAGGGCTTTAGGGAGTAATTTTTTAGTAATGATAACTCTTTCCCTGCTCTATCGTTGAAATCCTATACAGTTGTTCCAACAAGGTCACTTTCGCTAAGCCGTGCGGCAAGGTAATCGCTCAGAAAGAAATCTTACTATCTATATGCTTACTTAATTCTGGTTCATTCAGCCCGTAGGGTCCGCCGATAACAAACACACAGTTTTGATTCGTAAGCAGTTTGTGTAATGCCAATGTATCCAACTGTTTTCCTTCCTTACTTAACAAAATTTTTTTATATGCTGAAAATTTTTCAAGCTTAGCGATGATATTCTCTGTATCGGCTTTGATCATCTGTTCGGTATTCCCTTTCCTCGAGGGGGTAATATTTTCTATTTTCACAGATTTTCATAAACGCTTGGTATACTCCTCGACGACAGCATTCCAGTGTTTATCGCTATCGGAGATACTTAGGATAATAAACATACTTTCAGTGAAAAACTAAAAACTAAAAGTGAAAAACGAATGATTGATCTTTGTATTAACTATCACCATTTTACAATAGTCAATTTCAGCAATACCTACACTATTCACTTTTCACTATTCACTATTCACTTTTCACTTTTCACTAATACTGTATATATCTCGGCTCCAGTCACTCGTACGGACTCAACACTTTCAAAACGTCTCCTTTCTGGATGCCCCTATTCTCGAACTCATCAAGCAAACCTTTACTACTCATCTGTTTCCGGAACCGTGCTTCAGCTTCATCATTTCCTCGCGGCAACTGCCGAACGAGTTTAGCGATTTCCTCATTATAGATTTCCCGGACATTGACATACTCTGCGTCGGTAGCAGTCAAATATTCATGCTCGATCAAGAATGGTTTTTCTATTTCGCTGATATTGGCTATAGAATCTTTTCTCTTTTTTATCTCTCTATGCTGAATATGCTCAAAATGATAAACTTCCTGGGTATCTGTCTTTTTGATCATTTCTACTACATGATTCAATCGTTCGTCGACACCGAAATGAGTCGCTGCCGAAATCGTGAAGGTATGCTGGGTCAAAAGTTTTTTCGTAATCTTGGTTCAGATCTTGTTCTTTTTGAAAAATCATAGAATCTCCTTCCAAAGTTGTTCCTGATACTCCTTCAAAATATCCTGATCATTGACCAGATCATATTTATTGATGAGGAACATCATCCTTTTCTCGATAACAAGATTCCCTTCTTCGTAGGCATAGAACGTAATGAAGCCATCATCCTCCCTAATCTGCACTTCGAGATATTTATCTTCGCCTCAGAGTTTGGTATTAGCATATGCGACGATTTCCTCTAACAATTCTGGTATCTCGGTGATTCCTTGATCATATCTGGAGATATCGCACATCAAACAAAAGACCCTCGCTTTGAGCACATGACGGAGGAACGCATTGCCAAGTCCTTTCCCTTCCGCAGCTCCCTTGATCAATCCAGGGATATCAATGACATTGAAATTCGTCTTCTGTACAGTCACAGAACCTAAGTTAGGAACCAATGTCGTGAACGGATAATCAGCGACTTTTGCTTTGGTGTTTGAGATGGTATTGATCAACGACGTCTTGCCCACTGAGGGCGTTCAGATCAACGCGACATCAGCCAAAAGCTGGAGTTCAAGCACGATCTCTTTTTTATTTCCCGGTTCGCCGAGCAAGCAAAATGACGGATATTGATGGACCGCATCCTTGAAATGCATATTCCCCACTCCTCATTCACCGCCATACACCGCTGTTCGCTGTTCTCCATCCTGAGTGAACGCATGAAGGATCTCATCGGTCTGTTTGTCTCTTATGATAGTTCATACAGGGACAATCAATGTCAGGTTCTCAGCATTGGCACCATATTGATCCTTTGATTTTCCCGGTTCTCCCGGCAAGGCTTTGAAGTTGGATTTGTACCTATATGCTTGTAGAGTGTTTTCGTCTTTGTCCGCTTGGAAAACAACTGATCCTCCATCTCCTCCATTTCCTCCCGAAGGACCTCAAAAAGGCACGCCTGCCTCTCTTCTTCAGGTGACTGTTCCATCTCCTCATTTTCCCGATTGGACGGTAATCGTGATTTCATCATAAAAACGCATAACTCGCTTCGCGAAATTAATAATTAAAAATTAAGAATTAAGAATGTAGGTAGTATCTTATTATGGACTACTGTAATAAAGTCTATGAGAAAAACAATCAAAAAAAAGGACGCCGTAAACAACGACGTCCCTACTACAAATACATTAGTATTACAACACATTAGCTGCTATCTCTGCAAGCTCACTACGTTCGCCCTTCTCAAGTTTGATATGAGCGAAAAGCGGTTGTCCTACCATTTTGAACACCACATACGATAATCCATTGGATCGTGAATCCAAATACGGAGTATCGATCTGTCCCGCATCACCGCAAAGGATAATCTTGGTATTTTCCCCTGCACGAGTCACGATAGTCTTCATTTCATGAGGAGTCAGATTCTGTGTCTCATCGATAATGAACACGATATTGTTCAAACTTCGTCCACGGATTGCTGCCAAAGGCTGAATCTTGAGTTTTCCTTCATCTATCAAGATGGAGACAAAATCATCCTTGATTTCCGGTTCTGCTTTCTGAGGACTCTTTTTCTTCTTTTGTTTCGCTTCAGGTTTCACATCTACAGGATTTCCCTTTTTACCTCTGTGCAAACTCTTGATCAGATCAAGATTGTCATACAACCCCTGCATAAACGGAGCTACTTTTTCTTTCAGATCGCCAGGCAACGCACCGATATCCTTATTACTCAAGGGTACGGTTGCTGCTGCAAGGACTAACATATCGCATTTACCCTGCTTAAGTAGATGAAGACCTACCGCTATCGCGAGCAACGTCTTACCGGTGCCAGCTATGCCAAACAGGGAAATAAGTTTGATATCGTCCTGTAGCATAAGGTTGATGGCGAAAGTCTGCTCCGCATTTCTGGGAGTAATCCCAGATATTGGCTGCATTTTTTCCACACGATACATTTTTTTCATTGTGGGATTCAATCGCGCCAATACACTACGATTGTCAGTACTCAGGATAAAGCACATGTTGGGTTGCTTATCTTCCGGAAGGAGCTTCAGATGCTCCTCTGTCAATTCTACGCCTTTCTCGATATTTTCCTTGTACAGATCGGAAATCAATCCAGAAAGATTTTCATTTTTAACTTCTTTTTTTCCGGTGTAGAGTTCATCAACATTAGCTACCTTGTCATTTTCGTAATCTTGAGCTTCCATATTAATCCCTTCCGCTTTCAATCGGAGGTTTATGTCCTTACTCACTAAGATTACCTTCTTGTCCTGATTTTTGTCTATCACGTGACAGACGGCACTGAGAATGCGATGATCGCCTTTTTCCTCGTGAAAAATGTCTTTTACTCGACTGTGGAGTTTTCTCGGAAAGGTTTTGATATGGATCTTACCCATATTTTCACCCAACGAAACTCCACCATTGAACAATGCAGACACCTCTTTTTTCTCTTTGCCTTTACCGCCTTTCCCGGTATTGACTTCCTGCGTGATACGGACCTTGCGAAACTCATCAAGTTGACGATGAAATTCACGGACATTGAATCCTCTTGCATCGCTGTGCTTCTTGTAGGTATCAAGTTCCTCCAATACCGTCATCGGAATGACTACATCATGTTCCTGGAACTTATGGATACATGTATGATCATGCATAATCACGTTCGTATCCAGAACGAATACTTTTTTTTCTTTTGCCATATGCGTTAGATTTTGTTTTTAATTACCATATATATTACCCACAAAAAAACAATATCATTTTCCGTTAAATAAACTTTTTGGGAAATATAAAAATACAGTTGATTTTTTACCTATTATCACTATAAGAAGCCCCGCAACAACATGGGTGAGTAGCTCAATTGGTTAGAGCAGTCCCGCTAAAGCGGGAAAGGTTCGGGGCTTTTATACATAAATAATCCATATGTATTATGTATATATCCTGAAATGAGATAAGTACTATGTGTGAATTACGAACAATATACAAAGAAGGTTCGATGAACATAAAAGAGGTAATAGTTATTTTACAAAAAGGATAGGAAAAAATATTATATTATTATGATGGTTTCAATATTCTACGAAAAAAGAAGCTTTGGAGTTAGAAAGTAAAATTAAAAAATCTGGTCATATCGAAAGATGGACCAAAGAAAAAACATTTACAACATGGGTGAGTAGCTCAATTGGTTAGAGCAGGTCCCTCTTAAGGACAAGGTTCGGGGTTCGATTCCCCGCTCGCCTAAAGGAAATTAAGATCTGATGGAAGTCGGATTTTTTTTGTTTGAAAACTTTCTCGCTTTGATTATAGTAACCTCATAAATTTACAATTCACAATTCATAATTTTTTAATTGTATGCATATTATGTTACAATTCGATTCTCTCAAAACATTGGACGCATCCATCACACTCCTGCAAAAAAGAATCAAAGATCCGCATACGCTTTTCCTCGTTGGAGGATGCGTCAGAGATCTCCTTTTGGGAATCGAAAAAAAGCCTACTGACATCGACTTCACCATGGCCGGTGATCCAAAAAAGTTAGATAAACTCATCGACAAAAAAGGCATGTCCTACTTCATGACCGAAAAATTCGGCACGATGACACTCATCAAAAAAATTGAAAAATTGAAAAATTGAAAGATGGAAACATTGAATCCTGAAGCAATTAAGTATGAATTGACGCCACTGAGGACAGAAGGTAAATATGATGATTTCAGACACCCGGGAGAGATTGAACGAAGCAATGATCTCTTACTAGATTCCCATAGAAGAGACTTCACGATCAACTGCATCTATTATGCGAATACGAAACGGACACAAGAGCATGAAAAACATATCGCTAAAAAATACATCCACCATTATTCTGACGACGACACGTTCGTCCAGAGATTGAACGACCAGGGATATATTCTCATCAAGGATTTGAATCTCTTGATACTCCAAGACCATAAACATATCTCCAAACTCTTCAAAGGGTGATGTTTCCATGACGATCATCTCGTAGAGATGTTGAAGTCCGTAACGATTTTTTCTACAAAAAAGAATTGAAAATTAAAAATTGAAAATTGAAAATTACTACGTATCGTAGTTGATCCGCACAAAGGGATACAAGATAGTATCTACAAAAGATTGAGAGCAGTCGGCGATCCGGACAAAAGATTCAATGAAGATGCGTTGAGAATTGTGAGAGCGATTAGGTTTGTGAATGTACTTAATGAAAAATTGAAAAATTGAAAGATGGGAAAATTGAAAGATGGGAAAAATAGTGATAAAGTAACGTTGTTTGATTTTGAGAAAGCGACATGGAATAGCGTCAAAAAGAATCATGAACTCGTAAAAAACGTAGCGAAAGAGAGAATCAAGGAAGAGATCATGAAAGCGTTTACGGTAGGCAATCCGTTCGGTTTCATCGCCTTGCTTGACGAAGCAAAACTGCTCGAACATTTATTCCCTGCCTTATACGCGACCAAAAATATCGAGCAACCCATCAGATATCATCCGTTTGATGTGTATGTTCACACGCTCCTCTGCTTGTTTGAATTGCAGAAAATAAATAAAGATCCTCTTGTGAGATTAGCGATGCTCTATCACGATGTCGGCAAGGTGGATCAATTCGGCGCGTACGCTGACGGACTGAGCAAAGAAGAGATCAGAGAGATTCTCGCTGGGCCGCTGAATCACAGAAGAAGCTCACCGGAATACGCGAAGAAAGATTTCAAATCGCTCGGATTCTCCAGCAAAGAGATTACGGAAATAGCTCGATATATCGCCCATCACCACACGCCGGAAGAAATGATTTTCGCCAAAGAGGAAAATAGAGAGAAAAAAGTGAGATCTTTCCTTAGCGAAGCGGGCTACGAAAGAGCTATGAATGTCTTGGATATTGCGATGGCTGATAGATTGGGACAATATAACCCACTACAGAATAGTTCTGACATTTCCGATGTAGATGAAATCAGGAAAATCCTAAAAAAACTTCAGAAGCAAGAAGGACAATTCACGATGAAAAACCTCGCTATCGACGGAGCATATATCATGAAAGAATTAAAACTCCCTGCATGACCGACTATCGGAAAATTACTAAAAAAGACCCTTGAGTGGGTCATGACGGATATCAAAGCAAGGAATGAGAAGAAGCAGATATTAGGATTTTTGAAGATACAAATGAGACACCTGAAATAACTCCAAGACGTGCCCTCTTTATTTCCAAAGAGGGAGGTATCCTTTAGGATGGGAGATTTTATTTAGTCGCAAAATCCTCCACCCTTCAGGTTCCCCTCCTTTCAGTAAAGGAGGAACATTTTTTTACGACAATTTCCGCACTTTATAGGTCACATTTTCTCTCGGTGCTTGTATTCCTTCAGCGATGTAGCGACGAAATCGGCTGCGTTGCTTTTTTGCTAATTGATGCGTGGCGATTTTGATACGCTCCTCCATCTCTTTTTGATCATATTTTCCGTCTAGAAACTCTACCACCTCTTTGTATCAGATTCCTTGCATAGATTGCATATGTTTGGTATATCATTTCGCTAAGAGTCATTTCACTTCATCAACTAAACCGCCAGCGATCATCTCTTTGATCCTTGCATTGATTCTCTTGTTGGTATCATCTTTTTCACGTCGAAGTCCGAGCATGAGCAATGGTCGTTGCGGCGGTTGGGAAATGAAGGTATCGGTTTTCTTTTTTCCGCTCTTGTAAAAAATCTCTAATGCACGAACGATATATCTCGTGGACTTTGGATGGAGTTTCTCGGCTTCTTCAGGATCGAGTTTCATCAATTCTTTGTGTAAAATTCACGGCTCTTTTTCCTCTTTAGCGAAAAGTTCTTCTCTTAATTTCATATCCGGTTCGATATCCGGCATAGAGAAATTTTTGTACACCGTATCGATATAGAGTCATGTTCCTCCTACGATCATCGGAAGTTTTCCTCTCTTCTGGATCTCGGGAATGATTTTGTAGACGTCATTTTTCCGTTGTCATGATGTGTAGGTCTGATGGGGATCGACAATATTGATCTGATGATGAGGGATGCGTTGAAGGATGTCAGCAGGAATTTTGTCTGTTCCGATATCCATATATCTGAAAATCTGTCTGCTGTCTGCAGATATCACTTCTTCATCAAAAAATTCAGAAAGCAATACCGAAAGTTTGCTCTTACCCGTCGCCGTCGCCCCCCGAATGATAACTACTCCATCGGGATGCTTACTGCGGAAAGATTCAATTTCTTGTTTCGCCTCTAAAACTATATCTTGGACTTCCATACTTTGAAACTAGTGAATAACTAAAAACGAAAAACTAAAAGTGAATGAACTGTCTATTTATAAACTATAGTGATATACAATAGTCCATAATGTAGCAATTCCTACACTTTTCACTTTTCACTATTCACTATTAGTTGTTTATTTATACTTGTCGGGATTGAAAAACGGCATAGTAGAGCATCATTTCGTTTCACACATCAATTTACCGACCCTTCGATTGTCGCCTTTCTTGATCAGTGTCGTAGATCGTTCTTCGGTGAATTTCTGCTGGTTGTTTGCAAGCATGTATTCTATGGTATATTCGAAATTCTTGATATTTGGATTCGTAGATGTCGTAGGGACTTCTTGGATATTCGTCACGACTATCTTCGGCGCGATGATCGAATCCATGAAATTCGTCAATCGTCTCTTGCTATAATAGGTCTTGAAGACGTTGGATTCTTCTAGACGAGCATCGGTCAAGGTGTAAA
Source organism: uncultured Candidatus Peribacteria bacterium (assembly GCA_964542965.1). Taxonomy (GTDB): domain Bacteria; phylum Patescibacteriota; class Gracilibacteria; order Absconditabacterales; family Absconditicoccaceae; genus CAJBLF01. Next base: position 65,895 of record CAZIVH010000002.1, read on the forward strand.
TCATATCCATATTCACGGTATTCAATGCCTGATAGAAATCCACGATCAATTGTTGTTCTGCGTTCAGATTCTGAATCGTAGGCTGCATCGTTTCCTGTGTCTGAGGATTTTCTACGACAATCTTTACCTCTTCTTCCGGAATAGCGTCAGGAGTAGTATAATCGACATTCCCTGTTTCGATATTCGTTATCTCTGCCATTTCTTCTTGTGTCAAATCTGCAGGACTCTTGTCTTTCATAAACGTAAAATACAATGATACGACAAATAAGATAAATGAAAGCAAGAACAAAAGCAATATGATGAGATCCTTTTTTTTTGATTCATCTACGGATTTTGCTACAAACGAAGTGATTTCTGGCGTAACCTGAGTTGTTGGAGCTACTCTATCTTTATGATCTTTTCTTGGTCTTCCTGGTCATGCTTTTATTTTCGTTTTCGGCTTTTTGGAGACGAATTCTTTTTTTGGTCTTCCTGGAGCTTTCTTTTTTTGTTTTACCATAGTATAATACTAAAGGACTAAATGACTATTGAAACATTGAAACATTGAAACATTGAAAGATTGAAATATTAATTTTTCCATACTCCATCTTTCAATTTTGTCATTCCGGCGTTAAGTGCTGCAGCCGGAACATTTTTCCATTTTCCATCTTTCCACGTCTTCACATTTATTTATCATTTTTTACCGAAAAGTAAAGACACAAAGCCGGATTACTCAATTTTTTACACTTTTATTATATAAATTCAAGTTGATTTTGGTTGTTAAAATAACTAAATTGCTCGTACTCATTTGCAAATCAATGAATTTTGGCATATAATTTGACTACTATTAGAACCAATTTTAAATTTTAAATTATTTACATGACATTAATCCCAAGTGTTATCGAAAAAGTGAAATGAGGAGAAAGAGCTTATGATATCTATTCTAGACTTCTTGAAGATAGAATTATCTTCGTCGGTGAACCCGTCCAAGCAGGAATGGTAAACAGTATCGTAGCTCAGTTATTGTTTTTGGAAAAGAAAGATCCTGACAAAGATATCATCATGTTCATCAATACTCCAGGAGGAGAAGTCTATTCAGGGATGGCTATCTATGACGTCATGCAATACGTCAAATGCGATGTTTCTACCATCTGCGTAGGGCTTGCAGCCTCTATGGGATCCGTCATTCTCGCAGGAGGAACCAAGGGAAAAAGATTTGCTCTTCCTCATAGCAAAATCATGATCCATCAGCCATTGGGTGGTGCAGAAGGACAAGCGACCGATATTGTTATCCAGGCAGAAGAAATATTGAAAATCAAGAATATGTTCATCGATCTCATGGCCAAGCATACTGGACAAAAGAGAGATCAAGTCGAAAAAGATATGGAAAGGAATAAGCGGATGACCGCCGAAGAAGCTATGAAATACGGCATCATCGACAAGATCATCGAATAAGTTCTTCTTAGCATTTACATAGAAAAAGCTCCGATTCATTTTCGGGGCTTTTTTATCATATTTTCTATATCTCGCATGTTTTTTTAAAAAAACAGAAGTGGCTATTTTCCAAATTCCAACGCACTCTCTTTTTTGCCCGCTTCCATAAACACAGGCTTTCTTTTTTTATGCATATAATATGCTTGTTCTATAGCGTTTATCTCATCCATGATGCGATTTTTGATGAGCATAATATTTTTATCATCGATAAACGGTTTCACATCAAAGAGAAACGACTCTATCTGTTCTAGCTTACCTACGGCTTCTATAGGCATTCCTATGATATCTTTTACCGCTTGCTCCAATTCTCCTATTCATTCTCTTTTTTTTACCTGCGCCTGATTAAATCTCCTGCGAATAGTATGGAATTCCGTATACAATGCCTGTTTTTTTTGTTTAAGCTCTTTTTCTATCTCATAATACTGTTGCATCGCAAAAGATAAGGTTTTGATGTTATTGATATTCAAGTATTCATCGTTGAATAAATCTACCCTTGAGATATGTTTTTCTACTACATCGATAAATTTTTGTTGCGTATGTATCTGTCCGATTTGGTTTCCATATCAGCCCTTATTGAACAATCGCGTATACAATTCCTCTTCATGCGTATTGCTTAATTCCGGATGTTTCTTTCTGATGTTTCCTATCCGGACCGCTATTCTCTTGATGATAGCGTTTTCATCGGTATTGTTTGCAAACATATCCAATAGCTGTATCATCATTCCATCAGGATTGAGATATGAATATGCATCTACTCTAGATCGATTGCTTTTTTCGCACTTTCTTCCAAACTCCTCTATAAATTTTTTGTTTTTCCCTAATTTCCTGAACGATCTGTATATCTCAGCTCTTTCGGTATCGGTCTCTATCGTTGCCAACGCATTGCTCGTCAATGCTATGAATTTTGCATCTTCGAAACTCACATCATCCATGACCAAAGCGGGGATATGCGTGAAATCATACTGATGCTGTTCAAAGAACTTCTTTACCTGTTTATGATCCTTATACTGCGTAGATAACCTTTTGAATGCTTCATACCTAGAATGTCAACTCAGAATATATAATTTCTTATCTTTCTCGTCTTTCCACAATACCAAAGGATTGAAAATCCTTAGATCGAATTTTCCGTCCAAAACTGCTTTGACTATATTATCGACACTATGTTCGCTATATTCTTTTTTTCTATTCTGGAAATTTTCAAGATCATGAAAAATTTGGTCCAACGGGACTTTCCTAGGTGCGTATCTTATATCTAGCGAGAGTCACAACGCATCAACGATTTCATGGCTTTTGTTGACATCATGTAGGGTAACGATCGTTTTTTTGCCTGTCTCTCATAACGTCCCCACTCCTTCCATACTCCATTACTTTTTGCTAAAAAAGTATGTGTATATTATACTCATGATGTATGATTTTGTCAATTTTTATATCGCCTGCAATCTCTTCATCACTCTTTCTTTTCCCATCACTTTCATAACGGAATAGAGATCCGGCGTCTGCTTTGCACAACAGAGCTGGATACGAAGGAACATGGCTAGATCTCATACTTTACCAACACATCCGCCCTCTTTGAATTCTGCATTATTGCCAGCGAATCCGTATTTCCTTCCGATCTCTTTCAGCTGAGCGAACCGATCATCCAAAGACATCGTGAGATCGAATTTCGTGATATATTCATCGACAAACTTTTTCATCAGATCATTGTCTGAGATCACATTTCCCTCTTTCAATATTGAGATATTTCCGCGTAATTTCTCTCGTTCATCATCAAAAAAGAACATCAATTGTGTTTCCACATCTACATATGTCGTAAATCTTTTCGGATCCTTCTCAGTGTGGCGTTCGATATTCATCGCTGCTTTGACGTACTCTACATCGGACTCCATATGTTTCGCAAGTTCTGGTTTATATTTTTTGGCCCGATTCAAACTTTGATTATAAAGTTCGTCCGTAGAAATTCTCGATAAGTAATTATTATTCACACTTTTTAGTTTTACTAAATCAAACAGCGCTCATGACTTTGGCATTTTTTCCAGTTTAATTTCGAAATCGAGATAGCTCTTGTCTGGATTAGTTTTTTGCCGATCTTCAAATCCTGGATCAATGATCGTCAGGAGATATTCGATGATACCCTGTGTAGCATAGCCGTTCTCAAAGAAATATCAGATATCCGCCTCCGGATCATGTCTTTTGGAAAGCTTTCTCTTGTTGCCATTATCTAGTTTTAACAATGGAGCTACATGACAATATTTGGGTGCTGGCAGATCAAACGACTTGAAAAGCTGCAGATGCAGCGGCACTGAGGTCAACCATTCCTCTCCCCTGATTACATGGGAGACGCCCATCAGATAATCATCAGCGATATGCGCTAGATGATAGGTAGGAAGTCCGTCACCTTTTATAAGGACAATATCATTATAATTATCGATCATATCTATCTTGCCTTTGATGACATCATCAAAGATAATCCTCTTGGTCAAATCGCCATGCGAGCGGAATCTGATTACGAAATTTTTGTCCGCTTGGAGTTTTTCCAAAATCTCGTCCGGCGTCTTATTTCTCCAAAGAGAATAGTTTCCGTAGATTCCTGGCGTCACTTTGGTCTTGGTTTGCTGGTCACGGATAGATTCCAATTCCTCGGGTGTCATCCGGCACGGATACGCCAACCCCTTTTCCATGAGATGTTTTGCAAATACCCTATATATATCTTTTCTGTGTGATTGGGTATATGGTCAATAATTTCCCACATCAGCGTTATCTATTCACAAAGGTCATTCATCGATTGAAATTCCGAACGTCTTCATATTGTTGATAATCAGATCTACCGTCCCTGCTATTTCTCTTTTCTGGTCAGTATCTTCGATCCTCAACAAAAACGTTCATCCATTTTGCTTCGCATATTTTCGCGAAACAAAAGCCGAATAAACGCCTCCTATATGCAAGAATCCGGTAGGGCTGGGTGCGAAACGAGAACAGATAGGATTGGACCTTGAAGGATATTTTTTCTCTACGTCTTGAATAGACTCTTTTACATCAGGAAAAATAACATCAGCAATTTCTTTTCGGGTTACCATACGAAAGAACTATTAAACGATAAAACGTAAAACAACGCAACAATGAACTATACTTTATGAATATGGCAAGGAGTTTCAAGAAAAATCCGCTTGATTAGTTATGACATTCATATATATAGACGATAAGCAATTTTATTATTTTTACCAAACACAACCATGCAAAAACAAACTTCCAACGGAATCTTCATCCTAGGAGCGGCGGTGATTCTTGCAATCGGATTGACTGTCATGGGATACCTTCTTTTCAAATCCAATATGGCGCAATCGCCTTATGGAATGGCCAACAGCATCACAGTCAATGGTGAAGGGAAAACTATGGTAAAGCCTGATATGCTCGTCGTTAATCTTTCCGTATCTGAATTAGCGGACACCACGGAGAAGGCTCAGACCCAAAGCAATGAAAAAGTAACTAAGCTCAGAGAGCTTCTTTCCGGATTCAACATCCCTGAAAGCAATCTCAAAACCACTAGCGTAAATGTATCTCCAGAATACGATCGAAGCGAACCAAATGGAAGGAAATTGCTTGGATATAGATCCCGACATAGCATGAGCATTAGCATCACGGGAGAAAATTTTGGAGAACTCTGAGGACAGCTTATCACGGAAACATCAAAAATCGGCGGTATCAATGTCGACGGAACCTACTTTGATCTCAAAGATAAAAACACCGCTTTGGCAGGAGCTCGCCAAAAAGCACTTGAAGACGCAAGAGCAAAAGCAGAGCAATTGGTCAAAGCAAGCGGGGGCAAGCTCGGAAAAGTACTCACTATCACTGACAACACCTATTACAGCATGCCTGGACCTATCTACTATGCTAGAGAAGAAGCTAAAGGTATGGGTGGCGTAGCCGTAGACAGCGCAGCAACAAGCAATTCATTATCCCCTGGAGAGACAGAAGTCACCGTAAATGTAAATGTCGTCTATAAGATAAGATAATCTGCAACAATAGAAAGGCGCTCTGATGAGCGTCTTTTTTTTATAAAAAAAATGCGGAGAAAAAACCTCCGCATCCATGTCTTACATCTTGATCTTGGTAATGATACCCATTTCAGCTTTTTCTGCCGGCCGTCCGGGTAATTGACCAAAATACACTTTATAAATGTCTTCGCCTTCAGCGTCGACTTTTTTCACTACCTGGATAGTATCGCCTGCTTCAAAAAGCAAGACTGCCCAATCATCTACTGCATCGCCCTTGCCGGCGACAAAATCGATTTTTGCGTATGTATACTCATAATCAGATGTGTAGAAGATAACCTTTTGGATCTTTCCTGTCCTCACAATAAGATTTGAATCTTTATACCGCGCTGGTTGCCATACTTTCTGATCAAGCGATTCCAAGGAGATAGTATCGCCTACGGAAGGACCAGATTTTTTCATGTTTACGGCATATCCAACGGTACCGTCAGCGAACATAACTTTCGCTATTTGCGAGTAGAGGCAGTTGCTACCTAGTAACACCACCAATAGTATCACAAGTTTTTTCATAAGTAATGGAGTTATTTTAGTTTTTGTTTTTTTGTGGTTTCTTATCTTATATATATTTTATACTAAATGTCAATACTATATTTTTTGATGATGACGACGAGAGAGATATCATACTCCCCGTCCTATCACAAAGAATATAAGGAAAAATCGCTGAGAGGTCGTAAACCGGCCATGGAATTCGAGCTGAGAATCGGCTCTGAGATACTCTAAACAAAACCTGATGAAGCTATACCCTATCAAAAAGATTCCGACAATTTTCCCTGGTTGGACGGTTTTGGTACGCACCCGGGTACGGATGACAGAAAGCGTAATGATCAGCAGCACCAATCCTTCCAAAAAACTCGACAGGAAATTTGTATTCACCCTCAAGAATTCATCCACATGCGAATAGACATGGAACAATCATACCTGATTAAGAAGCGAGAATAACGGATATCAGAATTTTCCCAACACATCCGAAGCTACGATACCGTAGAGTTCCTGATTGAGATAATTCCCTATTCTTCCCAGCATAATACCCAATGGCAAGATTGCGAGAATCAGATCTCAGAGCAGAAGGAGTTCTTTCCATCAAAGTTTTTTTCTCCGCATCAGGATAAGCATCGCTATCGTCACTCAGAATATTCCTCCGATAAACGACATCCCTCATTTCCATACTTGGAATATCTCTCCAGGATATTGGAGATAATGCTGAAAATCGTAAATAATCACATGTCCGAGTCTACCTCCAATCAATACACCGAAGAATATGCAAAGCATGAGATCATCCAGATGTTTTTCCAGGAATGTCTGTAGGCGTGGAAATGTCTTTCAGAATATATTTTTTTTGGCGATCCGCATCAGGAACAGATATCCCGCCAAAAACGCAATGAAATAGAAAATTCCGTATCGATAGATATCTATGGAACCGATGGAAAATGCGATCATATTTTTATAAATCAATAAAAGCTCCGCTAACGCTTCGCGATAAAAGGACTGCGCCCGATAAATGCTCCCGATGTTCGCGATAAACAATAGTTTTTTATCATTTTATCAAACGAAGTTCTTTTGTCATTTTATCAATAGGTATAAGGAAATCAAGATATTGAAACTTTGACAAGAATGATTACTATCATAGTCTAACCAAAACAAAATGCCTATGACGTATATTTTACTTTTGTTCATAGCGTTCTTCTCGGCTGCCATTCTGGTTGGCATCTTCGGCTTTGGAATAGGTACAAAAGCAAGATTCCATATCATAAAGAATGAGCTAGTCGTTGCTAGAACACTTGGTATAACATGTATATGTATTACCGTCCTATGGAGTATCTTGGTTGTATATGGAGTGAATTTTCTCTATGCCAAGATAACAAGCATCATCATGTATGTAGCATAAAAAAAAGAGCTTCCGGGTATCCACCGGAAGTTTTTTTCAAAATAAAAAAAATTATCCATACAGACAATTTTTTTAGTAGTTCATAATAAAAATTATGCAAGAGATTTGGTAGCTGCCGCTTCTTTTGTCATCTTCTTGTATTCTTCTATAAGTCCGGCCTGGATCCTTGATTTCATGAGATCTGTCGGTATCCCTGCGTTAGGATTGAAGCAGAAACTTACTTTCATCTCACAGGTCTTGGAATCGAATTCTGTAATCAATACTTGGGTATATTCTTTGTAGATCACGAAATCATAACTATTGACCTTCTGTAGTGTCAAATCAATCACTTTTTCGATGTCCATGGACATATCTATCTTGAGATTGATTTCTAGCTTCAATACATTCTCTAGGCTATAGGTCTTGATGACGGATCTGACGAATTTGGAGTTTGGGATCACTACTCTCTTGAAATCAAAAGTCCTGAGAATGGTGTTTTTCATATCGATCTGTTCAATCTTTCCGGTCATCTCTCCGCCTAATTTTACGGTAACAATACTTCCTGGCTGATATTCTTTGGTCGTATAAATCATGATACCAGAGATCAGATTGGTCAGTGTCGTCCTGAATGCAAATCCCACACCGATAGAGATACCTCACAAAATAAGCCCAACTTGCAGACCGACGATACTAAAGCCGATAAACAAAGAGAATACCAACAACACATAGAAGATAATATCTCCAATCAGCGCTGAGACATTTTCTATATCTTTGTGCCCTTTCGTCAGAAAGTTCTTCGTGATCTTGTTCTTGAGATATACAGCAAGGACCTTGGACAATGACATCAGGATCAAACTCAAAACAATCGCCAAAATAACGGAAACTATTTTCGCGACAAAAGGATATTCATAGATCCTCACGATAAAGTCTCGAAAGCTTTCCGTTGCATTTCCTGCTGCCTGTCCTAATGTATTCATGTATCCAACAGTATGAAATAAATGATACAGCATAATTATATCCCTAAACAGGAAAAAATGCAAATTTTAGACTTAAAGATGGGATGGATCGATATAGACGGGATAGATCTCCTATTCTATCTACTCCGTCTATCCCATCTACCATCCCATTTCATAATCTTAATACTTTATGCTTGATACTTTCCGCTAGTTATGTAGTATAGCCGTATTTATCTGATAGCAATCCACAATGCGAACCATCATATTTCTCCTGATCGCTGTCCTGGTCATCATCTTTGTCGCGCTCTTTTTCTTTTTGAAGGAAGACAACCAGAATTTCAACTATATCCTCTCGCTCTTCAAAAAACGCAAACATCATACAGAATCTGTTCAACACAAGATCGATACGAAATATTTTCAGGAATGACTCCACAAGCTAGCATTCCATACTCCTGAGCTGAAAATACTCAAAGAGCATATCCACAAGCATATCATCGGTATGGATGACTTCATCAATGCAATAATAATAAATATCCTCTGCGGAGGCCATGTCCTCGTCGAAGGGTTCCCCGGATTGGCGAAAACAAAAACCATCCACGTCTTCGCTCAGCTCCTCGGTTTGGAATTCAAAAGAATCCAATTCACGCCAGATCTTCTCCCTGCAGACATCATCGGCGGCGAGATCTACAATAGCAAATCCCA
>CAZIVH010000003.1:0-51778 GCA_964542965.1 uncultured Candidatus Peribacteria bacterium
CTTTTCATATACTTACTATTAAAATTTTGTTTGTTAGTTTACTTATATTGATTTAATATAAAATGTCAATAGAAATAATAAAACAAACAAATGGAGACAAAAAGCACCTTATCTTGTTTTTCCAAAAAGAATACTTACCTTATATCTAACACCTTTTACCTTCCACCTTCCACCATGATCGATACAGATACATTTATTGAACAGATGATCATAAAAGTCATTCCTGACATTGACGGTGAGGGACTAGATATGATGATAGAAGAAACCAAACCCGTACTCTACGATCGGGTTATAACACATATCGTAGACGAAATCAATGAGAAAGACAGTCACTGATTATTAGACGCACTAGAAGAAAATGGCGTTACGCCAGAAGTGGCAGAATATCTGAAATCCAAGATACCTAATTTTCCTGAATTCCTAGAAAAAGTATATAATGACTTCGAGACCATGTATCTCAAAGAATTCAAAGCATTCGAAAAAGAGTTCAAAAAAGAAGAATAATTATTTAAGACGGACTTCAGTAACCCTAGTAGTATACCCTATCTTCTCAAGCGCCAGATTTACCGTGTGTAAGATCTGGTTTTTTTGTTGGAAAATCTTTATTTTGAGTGCTTGATCTGACGTAACAAGAAAAAGAGCCTTGAATCTGACATATCCTTCCAAGGTAGGGATGCCGAGAAACGCTCTCACTGCATTGAGTGCGACCGCTCCAACCATCTGATGGCCCATATGTCTATGTGCCAAGCTTTTTCTTAGTGAATCTTTCAGGGATCTCATAGAGATAGGGTATGTATCTTAGTTTGCAAAATCAAGCAGAATTGATATATTCGAGAAACTTTAGTTTTTATACAAAAAGATGAAAAAAATACTATGAATAGTAATGGTAATCATATGTTCACTACAGATAAACCAAACATTGGCTGCATGATCTTGTTCAGGATATGAATGTCCAACAGGACAGCACTGCAAAATAACAGCAGGAGAACCATCATGTGTAGCAGATGCTCCAACAAACAGCAATCAAACAAATAACAATACGGAAGATCAAGATCCAGCATCAGTCATGGGAATCACCTGTGATCCGGATCTGCTCGTCAACGGACAATGCAAACTCAATATCTACGATACCTTGGGCATAAGACAATCAGTAAGAGACGAAGGAGAAGCAACATCAGTAGGATTGTTTGTCCAGGATGTGGTATTGTCAGCAACATTCTTTATCGGGACATTGGTCACAATAGCACTCGTAGTATCAGGAATTATGTTTATCTTAGCATCCAGTTCGGGAAAGGATCCAGCAAACGCAAAGAAGGGAATTATAGGTTCGCTCGTAGGTTTATTGATTGTTGTTTCCTCATATGTCATTATCAGGTTGGTGCAATATATAGCGAAAGGATTCTAAAACGCTCAAATGATGAAACGACGCATATGAGCAAAAAAAAATCGTTTGATCGTTTATTTGTTTATTCGTTTAGTCATGTAGTATGCATATTCACATAGTTAGCATTTTTCCAGATATCTTCAAGAGTTTCATCGAGACTTCGCTCATCAAAAAAGCGCAGGAGAAGTGAATTCTCACATTTTCTTTAGTAAACCCAAGAGCGTTCGCGCCAGATAGACATCAAACAGTAGATGACACAGTTTGCTGATGAGGAGCAGGATTGCTCATGAAAGCAAAACCGGCAATCGATGCAGTCGAATCCATCATCAAGAACATCAAGAATAAGAAATTCAAGATAATATTGCCAAGCCCGAGCAAGGAAGAATTCAATCAGAAAATAGCTCATAGTTTGAGTGAAGAGAAAGATATGATTTTCATCTGCACCAGATATGAAGGTATAGACTATCGTTTTGAGCAATATATGAAAAAGAAATATAAGAAAAACTTCCAAAAAATCTCTCTCGGACACTTCATCACGCTCGGCGGTGAAACCCCAGCTATGGTCATGATCGAAGCGATCACCAGACTCATCCCGTGAGTCATCAAGGAGGAAATAAGCCGGCAGGACGAAAGCTATAGTGTAAAAAACAATATGCAGAATTTGGAATATCCGCAATATACGAAGCCCGAAGAAGTCTATGGGATGAAAGTGCCGAAAGTCCTCCTCAGCGGCCACCACGGCAAAATACAGGAGCGGAGAGAAAAAAAGACTAAGATAATAAAAACAAAGAAAAAATAAATGTTCCTCCTTTACTGAAAGGAGGGGGACCGGAACGGTGGAGGATTTTGTGACTACGTGAAATCTCCCATCCTAAAGGATACCTCCCTCTTTGGAAATAAAGAGGGTACATCATTTAGTTTAGTAAAGTATGTATGTTAGGTCTATTGTATTTCGGCAGATTGGAAAAAGAAAAAGGAATCGATGGAATCATCGAGATGATTGAGTTGTTCGAGAAAAAAAATCAGAAAATCCCTTTTGAATTATTTATTTTCGGCTCAGGAAGCAGAGAATCCAAAATACAAGAACTGACCAACAGACACAAGAATATCCATTTTTTCTGACGGCAAAGCAGAGAGACGATCAAAAGATACGTCAACAATTGCCAATATTGCCTTATGCCATCGGAGTGTTTGGAATCATTTTGATTGTCGGCATTGAGCGCTCTACAACGAGGACTGATATCTATTGGATACGCTAAATGAGGACTCAAAGATTTTATAGACAAAAAGTATGATCTCACCCACCAACAATGACATACCACCGGACAAAAACTCCACAATCTCATAAAAAATTTATGAAGTAAAAACAATTCCGAAACTCTGAATTATGAATTCTGAATTCTAAATTATTCGAAAGATAGCCGAATTGTCCGCTTTCACGCTCTCGCAGGCAAACAAGTCAAAAAAGTGCTTATCGTATCAGATTTCATCAATAAAATAGGTGGAATCGAGACGTATATCAACGACGTTAAAGCATTGCTCGAACCGCATGGATACGAGATAGAATTATGCTGATGAACCGTGCCATGATGACCGATTGGAAAATTTGTAAAGTATCTAGGATTCATCACCGGAATGGAAAATTTCCGGGAATCGCGGAAAATACAAAGAAAGATAAATCAACGGAAACCTGACCTCATCCGATACAATAGCGTCATGAGATATCTCTGACGGATGCCGATTCGAGCCAGCAAAAACAGTCCCGCAAAAAAACGGATGATGTTCCATGATCTAGGATATTTTGCGCCATTCCCAAGTGCATTGACAGAAGTAAAACAGATCAGGACGCCATTCACGCTCAGGAATTTCTTGAGGACGCAACCGACCAAGAATCCGCTCAAAAAGCTCGCAATGATAGGCAAATACATATCATTGAGATTGATAGGAAACCAACTTAAAAAAAATATGGATACGTTTCTGGTTCCATCTGATTTCATGATAGATATAGTGCATAAATCCTACAAAATAAACAAAGAAGCTATCAAAATCTTCCCGCACTTCATACAAGAATAAAAAACACTATAGCGAAAAGGACGCTCGCGAGCGTCCCCTACAATTATGATATATACTATAATCCATAAAAAAATAATTTCAACACTATACACTATAAACTATTCAGTCTTCACTAAATTTTGAGTCTTACTCAAAATTTTTCAAATCTGCACAGACTTTCCTGAAAGTACAGCTTGCACATTTCTTTTCGCTGGTCGTTCTTGGGAAACTAGCATGCGGCAATGGTTCATTCTTGATGATATCACCATCAATGAGGAATTGTTTTTGGTATTCCATATCATCCTTGAGTTTTTGGATAATGTTATCGATATCCATTTTTTCGATCTTTCCGCCGATTTCATTCAAGCTAGGCAAATACACCTCGTATCATTCAATCTCTATAGTATCAAGATCGGTCCTTGATTTCATCAATGTTTTGAGTGCATAGATCTTGAGCTGATCAGAAACCCCATCGGTTTCCAATTTTTCTTGACCGGTCTTTCGATCTATGATCAGATATTTATTATCTGAAAAAATGACACCAAAATCCGGAGCAGCCATCACGTTGAGATCCCTCAATTCAGGGATAGAACGCAAATCGACTCTCATTCCGCCAAAGTCTCTTTCTCTTGGCTTTTCTACATACACCATCTTGGCAGTCTTGAAATAATGCTGGACTTTTTCATGCCGGTCGCTCTGAACAAAAACATCAAGGTTATGGATGACTTTTTGGATGACGTCTTCCAATTTATCGTCAACATTCTCGCCATAATAATGTTCAGAGAGTCAGAATTTATTGTCTCTATCATATGTGGTATAATCCCTCGTTTTTGAGGTCTCAAATTCGCTTCTCATCTCCTCTGCGATACGATCCTTGAATGATTGGATATCACCAGCTTCCACTTTATTATATTTCAAGGCATTGAGATAGTCAGACAGAAGATGATGAGTCTTTTCACCGACTCGCATATCCATGCTTTTGAGATTTTTAAGTAATAAGGTATTCAATCGAAGCTCTTCATTGATGTCTCTCAGTGCATGAGGATAATAGTTGAAATAGTACTTCTTGTTGCAATATTCCAAGACAGTGATTCTAGTGGTCGACCGAGTCAAGGTATGCGGTCTTTGTGGTCTTTGAGGTCTCATGGATATATGATAAGATGATAAAAGTCAATCATCAAGCGTAATTAGAAAATTACGCCCTGTAAGTATATAGATATACGAAAGCATTTCAAAACAAAAAGCCCGGAGACGTTGTCCGGGCTTTTGTAGTATCTAAAATGCAAAATCTAATTAGTCATCATATCCTTGTTCATCCAAAGTCATACCGACAACAGCTTCTTCTGGAGCGATATCGCCAGTAACAGGCTGAGCCTCTCTATTGATGTAAACATACATCGGCATCAACATAGGCACTCTTCCGATAATCTTCTCGACATATCCGCCAAGATCCTCTTTGAGCTGTTTGAGATTCTCTTTTACATCAAGGCGTTTTTTCTGATTTTCGTTATATTTTGCTCTAGCGAATTCGACAATTTGGGTATGGATAGTCTTTACCTCGCTAGAATAGACGAATCACCTAGATTCTATCTGGATATTTCACACGAGTTCATTGGTCTTGGTATCGATCTTGAAAATAAGGGAAACAACACCGTTCTCTGCCATGATATGCCTTGCTTTGACTACATATTCTCCGGACATATGACCTTGTCATTTTCCATCGATCATCACCGTATCCAACTTCAATTTCTTTTCATTGACGATGATGATATTATCATACATCTCGACTGCCTGACCATTTGCCGGCAAAAGGATATTGTTTTCATCGATATTCATAGACAAAGCGACTCATTTGTTTGCATGTCTCATAAACGGCTCTCCATGGATAGGCACATAATATTCTGGTTTGAGCATAGCAAGCATCATCTTGATATCTTCCTGATACCCATGTCCTGAGGAATGGACGTCCAAAGATTGGTCATCGATGATCTTGACGCCGATAGCGACCAAATCATTGATCATATCAATAACGGATTTTTCATTTCCGGGAATGGTATGGCTAGAGAGCAATACGCTATCGCCTGGCTTAAGTTCAAAATCCTTATAAGTCTTACTAGCCATCCTAACCAAAGCGCTAAATTCTTCGCCTTGGGATCATGTACAAAGGACCAATACACGCTCATCAGGCATCTGTTCAATATCAGGACCGATAGGTCTGATCATATGTTCAGGCACTCTGATATAGCCAAGCTCCTGACAAAGTTTGACATTATTTATCATAGATCTTCCTGCAAGAAAGACTACCCTATTATACTTGACTGCTGCATCGATGATCTGCATCAATCTTCCGATATTTGAAGCAAAAGTGGAAAGGATGATCCTTGTCTTGCAATCTCTGATGATACCATCCAAATTATCTCAGATGACCTTCTCAGAAATAGAATGGCCGGGTTTGGTGGCATTGGTACTCTCTCCCATAAACACTCTGACGCCTTCCTGACCGATCCTGGAAATCTTTCCGATATCGGCAGGCCTATCAATAGAAGGAGTATGGTCGATCTTGTAGTCTCATGCGGTGACGATCAAACCCTTTGGCGTATAGATAGAGAATCCCAAAGATTCAGGGATACTGTGATTGACTCTGAAAATTTCCACGGTAAAGCAGCCAAGTTTGAGGATATCCATATCGGGATCAACAATTTTGTATTTCAACTGTTTATTGTCTTTTTCGTCCAAGGATTTCCTGATCAATCCAAGCGCCAATGGCGTAGTGTAGACGGTAGGAAAATCGATATCCTTGAGGACATGTTTCAGGGCTCAGATATGATCTAAGTGACCATGAGTGATAAGTATACCTCTAATGTTTTTTTTGTTTTTGACGAGATAGTTAATATCAGGGATAATGTAATCCACTCCGTGCATCTCTACAGAAGCGAATTGCATACCAGCATCAACGATGACAATATCATTTTTATATTCGATCAAAGTCATATTAATACCGATCTGCTGAAGTCCTCAAAGCGAAACGATTCTTACTGGGACTTCATCCTTTTTGATCAATGATTTTGGATCTTTTACGATAGTCTTTACTTCAGTATTTCTATGACGCAAAAAGGCCTCAGATGTCATCTTCGGTTTGGAAGAAACAGAGGATCTCCTAGAAGATCTGATATCACCTTTAGGATTGTTTTTTTTGCTAAAATCAATAGAGAGATTTCATTGCATAGGAGCAGACGATGATACAGGTTTTGTTGACACAGAAACGACTTTTGTCATAGCAGGCTTATGCATCTGAGATATCGGTCTCGGCATTTGAAGCTTAGCTGTCGATTGTTGCGGAGCTTTGTGTAGAGGCTGTTGTGGTCTGAATCCAGCAGTATTGCGGGACGGTTGTTGTGGTTTAAATGGTTGTTTTTGTTGTTGTGTTTCGTTCATAATAATAGATAAGTATAAATAATAAAATGGTTTTAATTCCGTGAAATGGAAAGCATGTTAGATACATTGAGAAAGCAATGTGCAGAGAGGAAAATTCCTATCATAAGTCCGGCTACGGAAATGTTTTTGGGTAAAATATTGAGAAAGCATAAACCGAAAATATGTCTAGAAATTTGAGGTGCAGTAGGATATAGCAGTATATATATATGATGAGTAATAAAGGCCTGGGGAGGGAAAATCACGTCGTTCGAGGTTTCATATCCGGCATATCAAGAGGGAATACAAAACACCAAAGCCGAGAACTGTTACAACACTATCAGTTATCCATACGATGTTCGTCAAGCACCCATCAAAAAATTGGTGCAGGGTCCGATAGACTTCATCTTCATAGATGGACAGAAAAACCAATATGGCGAGTATCTAGAAATTGTAGGGAAATTGAGCTCACCACAGACGGTTATCATTATAGATGATGTGATCAAATATCATAACAAGTTGTCTTCATTATACGGATATTTGCAAGAAAAGCAAATCAAATTCAAAATTCTTCAACTGGACCCCGACGACGGGATTATGATCATCAATGGATAAGCCCGATTTCAATGCTTTTATTTTTATGATAATGTCAAATATGAATGAACAAGAAATACTCCAAAAGACCATAGAATTCGTCAAAGAGACATTAAAGGATGCAGAATGAGGACACGATCGACGGCACATCTATAGAGTCCGGAAAACAGCGAAACATATCGCCGAAACAGAAAAAGTGGATATGCTGATCGTTGAATTGGGAGCACTGCTCCATGATATCGCCGATGCAAAATTCCACGGCGGTGATGATACCGTAGGACCAAGAAAAACAAAGGAATTTTTGGAATCGATAGAAGTCAATCAACAGATCGTTGATCATGTAGAAAAGATCGTGAAGAACGTATCATTCAAATGAGGGAATCACCAGCAGGAATTCACGTCAGCAGAATTGGATGTCGTACAGGATGCAGATAGATTGGATGCCTTGGGAGCGATAGGAATAGCGAGGACATTCCATTACAACGGGCACAAGAACAGGGAAATCTACAATCCCGATATCAAACCGAATCTCAATATGACCAAAGAGGAATATTACAAAAGCGAAGCGCCTGCAATCAATCACTTCTACGAAAAACTATTGTTGCTCAAAGACAGGATGAATACCGAGACCGGCAGAAAAATAGCCCAACATAGGCATGAATTCATCGAAAACTACCTTGAAGAATTCTACAAAGAACGGGAATGAGAAGTATAATTTCAAGGAAAAACAAAAGCAACTTAATTTTTAGTATAATTACATCACAAAAACCCAATTTGGAAATAGCGAAAACCGCTATTTTTCATTTATTTTAGTTCTCTTTTTGCTATACTGACATATCGCATATTTTCGTAGTAATAAAAACATTTAACATTCGGCTCTTGAACTGATGAATTGAACAAAGAAACTACTCATACGAATATTCATCGTCCTCTATGGATTATCATATTTTCTGGAAAACACTTTTTTCATTAACCGAAGAAAGATATACGCAGCCGAAGATAGCAGCGATACGACGAATCTTGTAGTCGTATATGTGGACAAAGATATCTACAAGGATATTCTGACAAACCTTATTCGATACACAACGAAATACCTACAAAAGAAAATATCCAATAGCAAAGCGATAGTGCTACCGATAGATACCAAGACCATGAACGCGCATGAGCTTTCGCAGATGTTGGAAAACGTCTATTTCGAATGATTGAAAGATGAAAACTCCAAACTAGTCGGCACAATACTGATAGGAGATATTCCGATGCCCGTAGTGGAAAATAACGGATTTATCTATCCGAGCATCTATCCGTATGTAGATTTTGAAGAACAGCAATTCATCTATGACACCAACAAAAAATATTTTGTCAGTAACAATAACCCTAACGGACAAGCCGAAATATGGCATGGATTGATTAAGTTTGAGAAAGCCAACGACTATAACGCATTTTTTACCAAGGTAAGATCATATCATAACAACCCTACCAAATTCATAGAAAAAGCTATTTGGTATGAAGATTTTATCGGATTAAAAAAATATTTCATCCAGGAGAATGCGAAATATTACATAAACAGCATGATATTCGCGGAAGACATAGGATATCATAGATTCAACAATCTCATGCTCAACATCCTACAGGAAGAACATAACAAAGAATCAGTCGATGTTGGAAAGAATCTCAAAGACGATTTACAAGAAAGCGATGACCCGGAATTGATTGCATACGCAGAGAATATAGAGACAAGAAATGCCGAAACCAAGGACGTGATGGAAGATGTCAAAGCCGATATGCCAACACTTACCTTGAAAACCGCTATACAGAATATGCTAAAATGATATGACGGATTGTTCAGTCCGCAATTCTTGGCAAAAGTAAAAGATAACGTAGCATGATTAGCAAGACGATATAAGGACAACTGAGAGACAACATTTACGGAATATAGCTCACTCACGGATAAGATAGTACAAAAAGACAGCCGATTATTGGGAGATCTCGACAATAGCGTACAACCCCTATTTGTCCAAATGAACGAATATCTACAAAAGGGATTGAACGACATCGTGGAACAGGAAAAATATTATATGACCGTGCCCGTACCAGTAAGTCAACTGGAGCTTGAATGAGACATCAAGATTCCTGGAACATTCCGGGCCACAGGATTACCGCTGCCAAAATGCATTCGAAAGACATACAATTATTATGAGAATTTTTACTTCGGGAAAAACGCAAACACGATAACAAGCGCCGTAAATCTCAGCGCATACAGAGGAACATATCAAAATCTCACGTCCACCACCAATGAAACGGTCTCCAATCCGACAAAATCCGTAGGAGGAACATACAATATTTTTTCGACACAAGTAGAAGCGAATAGAGGATACAACATCAATAGCACTATGGATGAATTGGATAAATACAATAGCATGAAAACCAACAGACAGGAACTATGGAAAAAAGATTGCAATCTCCATCTATTCGGATATTGCCTCCGATGGCAAAAAACACGGAAAGCGGACGATTCAAACGATGAAGACAAATGCTATATCAACGACGAAGAGAAACAATGAGGGTGTGAATCAATGACAGGATTTGCACAGAGAATGCGAGGATGAGCATCACCAGGAAATATAAATCCCGATACACAGAGACTCGAAAGATACAACTATAAAGACGCAATATTCCCTATCTATGACATTGCATGAGCAAAGAGAATAGCGACAGCGGAAAATGAAGCTAACTCCTACTTAGCGATAACAAAATATGGCGCATTAATCCAAAGAAGGTTCGCAGTAAAAGAGAAGCAAGAAAAGAAGAGCAATTCAATAGATACCTTTATCGCAGATCCTAACGCCAACGGAATAGACGTCAAATTCACCAACCAGATACCGACAAATACCGATCTAGAACACCCATTGCGGACATATAACCCTCCAAAGACATTTGATCAGGCAAATTATTTTCAATTATTCAACTCATCATTGACGCCGTTCAAAAAAATAAGCGGAGAAAGAATAGTGCTCTACAACCGGACTCCTGGTAACGATGTATTGAATTGCAATATGAAAGGGCTGATCTATAAATACAAAACCATCGATTCAAGAGTATACAATATCTCCCCTACATGGGACCAAATTTCAGATACGGAATTTTACAAGTTCAAGGAAGATTCAGATCTAGAGACCTTCTATAACAACACCATAGCATCCATACATACGGTACAACAGGATATCGCAGAAAAAAATCAGGAATTCAGCGGATCAAGTAGTATAGACGCGACAGGAGTGGTGTCCAATCTCGCAGCGCTGAAATCGGCAATAATAGCAAGCAACAATGGATTGACGCAAATAGATAACTTCTATGTGCCATCCATCGCTTCATACAATGCTACGCAGATAGCTCAACTCGTACAGACATGGACAACAAACAATATTACGACAAGCAAAGTGATAGAGATGTCAGGAAGGATACAGAAGATAAACAAAGGATTGGAAGAATTCCGCAGTTTCATAGAAGAGCTAACGATAAACAACACAACACTCCTCTTCGATGATATTATCACGACAGAATGATTTAAAAATCAAAAAGTAGAGATACTCAATACACGAAAAACAAACATAACACAGAATCTGAATTACATCAACACAAACGTCAATGCACTCAAGAATACATTCCTTCAAGCGCGAGGCATCTACAATACCATAACACAGATCCAGAATATGAGTACGATGTTGGCGAACAAAAAAAACGCGTTCAACCAGCAACAGACATGTGGAACGGTGCCAAATACCTATTATTGCTGATGTACCTACAATTATCAATCGATATGTACGCTATTGCAAGACATCAAAAACAGCCTGGATCAGCACAGGACAAATCTCAACGATAGTATAGCGGATATAGCTTCGCACCAATGAAACAACTGAACAGAACAACCGTTCATAGAAATCAATCAGATGTTTTCGCCTACAAAAATAGCGACGGAAATAACTCAGGTACAAGCCAAGATGAACACTTTCGATGTATCGACAGATCCTGAAAAAAAAGAGCAAAACAAAGGAATGAATATTACGACTCCCGACAGACCTATAGACAACATAAGGAACATAACCTTCAAGGGAGTCGGAGGAGATCGCGTAAGATTGGATTACCCTAATATCTACGAAGTAAACATATTTAAACAAGTTGGAGATAAGCTTGTCCTCAAAGACATACCAGAAATCAGGAACGCTATCAAAGAATATTTGGTCAAGAAAGCGACAGAATACAATACTATCCTTGCAGCACAACAAAACAACAAACAACAATACTATACCACATATGGAGCTCATTTCGATTATTTAGGGCAATTGGATGCTTTAGCAAATCCTATGAACCATACCTATGATCCGATTCCGACGAATTATTTCATAGATAAGCTTATCGATTTCTTGGATCTTTTGCAAGCTGGCTTCGGTGCAAACTATGTATATGGAGAAAATAAGCCGAACAATGATGATGAAAAATTGGATATGATAGCCAAGCTCTTCTATTACCAAAACATCACACGGAAAGAGAGGATAAAACAAGAAAAAGTAGATTCGGATATGATGGAGATCAAAGCAAGCTTCGATATCAACAAGAAAACCACACAAGTAGCGAATATGTATATGACAGAAGGAGTAGACCAAGGTAAATTCATCACACCAGTATACAATAGCACAGGATATGAGATAGGATATATAAATTCGGATGGTGAAGATTATATTTCATCTGCAAGTATGCCATCGTTTATCCAGCAAATCCAGGCAGCACAAGAGAAGTCAGTAGTTAAAGTAAAGCCTATATTAGAAGAATCAAACGCTGCCGATCTTCAAAACGCTGTTGATGATTGTGAATGAGTAGACACCAACGGACAAGCGATGTTGTTTGATCTGAAGACGAAGTGATCGCCACGAGTAAAAGCGATGAAATGCCGAATCAAGAATCTCTGATCCAAAGCATTCGACATCCAGATAGATTATAAGCATGCCGATGGACCGGTATTCCTTGGAATATTCGATGAACTAAAAGAAAGCATCGAATGACGGAAAACAGAATGGACGGAATACGGCAACGAACGGACTCCAGACGATAACGAAAAAACGATAGAAGAGGCTGATGCAGAAAAAGCAGCAAAGCTCAAAGAATATGAAAAATTCGCGGTCCTCAATATAGACAAGACTATCCTCTGAGTGGATGATACGATTACTCCGAAATTGAATATCGGACTAGCAAAAGACCTAGGAGATATAGAGATCAGGATAGCTGGCTTAGGAGACAATTGTTTTAAAATGATATTGGGAAGAAGCGTATCAAGCTCAGATATTTGTAAAGATCCAGCAAAAGAGATCTACAATCCGAATACGGAAAACAAAAGCTTTGATATGATCATGACCAGCAAAAAGGCAGGAAACGCCTCTATAAAAGTACAATTATGCATACCAAGCACGAATCTCTGCATTTCAAAGCAGAAAGTGATGCACATCACACCAGGATCGCTCAAAAAGATAGAGATAGAGACGCCTGCAAATCCGGTAATCGTGATAGAATGAGGAGAGATTCCATTGGTAGTCAACGGATATGATAAATACGGCAATAACGTAGGACAAGGATTGGACGAATATACTATCAGCGTCATGAGTGGAAACGGATTGATATATGATGGATCTGCAGCCAGTACAAGTATGACGTTCAACGATTTCAATCAAAAAGTATTCACGTATCAAGCACCTATAGGACTGACAGGAAACAAAACTATAGCCGTACATATAGTTCCTCAAGAATCGTTCACAACATGAACAGAGACAAAGGGAAATATTTTTATGGAACAGCCGATAACGATCGCAAAGGGTATAATTACCGTACAGAAGAATGAAGAAATACTTTACCAGACACAAGATACTACTAGGCAAACAAATGGAACAAGAAACAATTACAGCGACAAAAAAATCACCTACGCACTTCCTTTGGACGAATCTGCTATCCAATATACAGACGACAATGGATTGACGCAAGTGATACCGGAGAATCTACCAAGCATACGCATCAACGTAAAAGACAAAAACGGACATCTGCTTGATACGGTAGCGAGCATCATAGTAGAAAAATGATTACTATCTCCATGAACAATCAAGGAAGGAAAAATCATGCAAGACGGCGTAGTAAGAACACAAGTATCATTCCATAAAGCGACAAATTTCATCATCAAAGACGGAGTCTTGGACATTACATTTGCACCAAGCTACAAAGCAGGAGAAGATAAAATCACAATATATATACCAGGCATAGATCCGATCATACTACCGGTTATCGTCAATGCATGACCAGCAACGACCGTATTGATGAAATTAGGCAAGACAAAATTCGATCTCACATCAAATACTACGAGTAGCGGCACTATCCATGTAGTAGACGCATGGAACAATAAAGTGACTACAGGGACACGTATCAAACTAGGAGTGATCGGTGCGGGAAAAACGAATGTAAATCAATTTGTCTACAGCGGACAGGAATACACATATACATTAACAGCAAAAGAACCAGGAGGTGAAGGATTTGTCTTTGCATATATAGAAGGCAAGCCACTAGCTGAACAGATACCTGCATACGAAAGGTTTCTTGTACAGGAAAGCGTGTTGCCAAAAGAGAAACTCAATATCATGTACCTCAACCTCTTTTGAACAGATCGAGGAAATCAACGAGGCTATTTCTCCGAGAACGAGAAAAAGGTGAACGACATGACTAGCAAGTCCAACAAATTGATCGCTACGACGACCGAATTGGTGGATCCAAACAAGATCAAACAGGTAGATTTTGTATTGAACCCTAACGGACAAGTTCAAAGCATCAATCAAGGGGAATTCGCGTTGACGATCCAAGACAAAAAACTCGTAGTAAATATGCCGGATATCGCCAAGATATACTTATGAGCTTCGGATGATTTTACTATAAAGAGCGTAGCAGATACCTGAACAGTCAAAGACATAGAGAAAGATGATAACATGATGATCTATATACCAGAGCCTACAGACAGCATCATCACCGGTAACGAAGTGACAAAGAAAAAAATAACGATAAATGGAGTTGATGTTATCGATATCAAGGAAGGAATAATAGATCAGAACATAACCATAAAT
The DNA here is from genome assembly GCA_964542965.1 of uncultured Candidatus Peribacteria bacterium. Lineage (GTDB taxonomy): Bacteria > Patescibacteriota > Gracilibacteria > Absconditabacterales > Absconditicoccaceae > CAJBLF01. Next base: position 14,590 of record CAZIVH010000003.1, read on the forward strand.
GGAAGCGAAGAAACACTCGAAGGAATGAGAATATATACACTCACCATGGACGAAAAGACGCTAGGAAAGATTATGGTACGAACAAAAGGAAGTATCATAGAGAATAAAGATACTATCGACATCATAGATCCGATAAGCTACGGAAAAACGAAAGTATTCAGCGAAGGATCGACAAATCGTCCAGGAATAGGAATCTATGTACAATCCAGTGCGTTCAGCAAAGAAGGATATGATTCCATAGAAGACAGCACGGATCCAATGTTGGGAATAGGATTCACAAACGATTTCAAAAACATAGCAAACTTCGCCAACGGAAAAGCAGTAGGAGAAGCGACATTGCCATACGGATCGCAATTCATGATAAACTTCTGAGATCCACTATTGGAAAGAAGGGATGATAATCCAAAAATACCTAAGACAGATTTCGACGCTTCCATATGACAGAATATCTATGCTGACCCAAACAAGACCATCTATAAAATCACGCCGATAGATTTCAATAATGACGGACTCAAAGATCTATTGGTAGTCTATACCGACGGAATGGTCAAGGTCATAAAGAGTTATGGTGGAACACATCCGTACAAGAATCTCCAAGATCTCATGATCATAGCAGAACCTATCAAAGAACTCAAAATCGGAGATGTAGATGGAAATGGTTACGAAGATATCATTGTCATGACGACAAATAACAAGGGCATAGTCTATCTCAACAATAAAGGGATATTCCCTGTGGACGGAAAGAATATATGTCTCAACGTAAACACGGAGCCAGGAGAAATAAATGAGAATCCTGATGATTTTTCTCAGATCCAACAGTTTTTCATGAAAGATATGGATATGAACGGAACGCTCGATATTGTGACGCTCGATAGACTATCAGACATCAAAATATTCTATGGAGGAGGAAACGAGGAAGACGCAAACTACATTTCCTCTACTATGGGAATATGTGACGTCAATCGATACAATAGACAAAAGAACAACTACAAGACCGTCAAACGTTTTGGAATGAAAATAAATAGCGATCGAACGATACAGGATGAAAGCATCATCCATCGGCAATGAGCGCCGATACCTACAGAAGGAGAAGAAGAGGAAGTAGAGACACCGACACCTGAATCACCTCCAGTGACATTAAGCAAAGAGGAACAAAAGCAGAAAAAAGACGAAATGAAGCAAAAACAAGAACAGACCATGGAAGATGTGAAATCCATCATAGCAAACACCAACGAATATATCGATGCATGAAGCAATCGGTTAGCATATGTAGAAAACCCTCTCACCACAACGCCTGCATACGAATCGAACGCACCGGAGGACATCTATTATATGCCAATCAACAAACTCGACGAAGAGCACGGTGTTAGTGTCTACAAAAAATTCGTAGATATGAACGGCGGCATATTAAAAGACAACGATGAAGTGGCGGTTGAGGTAACTATACAATCGCTGAAACCGAACAATAAGCTCACCTATATGGAACAGATGAAATGACCATGGGCAATAGTGAAAAATGAAGAGAACAAGATCAATTCATTCGTATTCACCCAAGGAAACAGCTGAAACATCATCATGGATCGGAATGCGCCGGAAGGATATCAATTTGTGATGGATAATATCAGACTCGGCAATGGAGAGAAACTGAGCTTTTCGTATAGAATGCTCTACCAATCGGAAAATCCTATCATCAAAATAGATGTAGAAGATTTCGACTACATGCCTGAAAACATGAAAAAGGACACATATCCTGATATCAAAATACAGACAACTTGCCCATGTGAAAAAAACGGACGGACATTGTTCAACGAAAGGAGAGGCAACAATAGAACCTATGAAAGCGTATATCGTGACGTCCAATGAAATATAGACACCTACAATACCAAAGCACAGACAGAAGCAACAAGTACATTGACGGACTTCGTTGAGGATCTCAACGAAATAGATAGCGTATCCGAAATGAAAAACCTGCCGGGATTAAGCAACCTGGAATGATGGACATCAGAGAATGTATCAAATCTAGCATTCAAAGTAGCCAGCACATTAGGAACAATGGATCTGTCAAACATAGGAAATTTTCTGGAAAATGGACTTTCAACGAATCTCAATCTCAGTGTCATAGACGACATGACAGCAGGTATATCAGAGAAGTTGGATCAGGCATTGAATGGATTGTGTCAAGGATTCGTATTGGGGAAATGATGAGATGATTGTGGTTGATTGAGTCCGATACCGTTCAATCAAGCGTTTCTTGCACCAGGACAATATCATATTTTCTGATGCGTACCAAAATTGCCGAATCCGCTTTATACAGCATTCAAAACGCTAAATGATACGCTCGGTAAGGGTATGCCATTCTTGACGGTACCAGGAAATCGATGACCGAGTCCCGCAGGATATCTTCCATTCCCTGGATTCTTCGGATATCCATTCAAAGGTGCTACTGATGGATTTTTCCTAGGAATGACATGAGGTCCATATCCATCGCAGTTCAGACTCTACTTTGCACCTACACTTACACTAGGCTTAGGTATGGCACTCTGTTTCTGACCATATACCGTAGGAGAGAAAATACCTAAACCATTCAGAGATATAGGAGGAAACTGTATTGTTTTTGCGCTTCCACCGCTGAAAAAAGCATGTAACAATTCAACAGCAGCAGGAACAACAAACACTATAGATGAGAATTTGACGGATGCAGCAGGACAAGGAACATGTAACAATCCACCAACACCATGGCTAGCACAAGTAGGAAATGCATTTGTAGAGACTATAACCTCACCGCTCTATGCGGTATCATCATTTGAGAATACGTGTGAATCATGCGATACAAACTTCACTCCAGCATTCCCACAATGAGAGATGTTTGCAGGATTGATGTCCTTCGATCAAGATCCAGTAACGATAACCTCTACAGCAGGAGATACAAATCTCTATCAAGGAGCATACGAAGGATACGAACTCAGGAAATGACAGACAATCAAGCTCAAGACATTAGGAGCAAAAAGCAAAGGATTGATTAAGGCTATGATCCAAGATCGGATGCGCAGACAGATAAGCTACATCAAAAACAACCTAACCAGGATGACAATCCAGGTAGATTTCCCTGATATGACGAATATTTTCCAAGGACTCGATAAAATAGGGAACCTAGAAGAGATATACAAATCGCTCAACGAACAATCCGCAGCAGAAGGATATATACAAAGCACAGAAGGAGAAGGCATTGATTATGGAGACTCACAGCTAGGAAATCGAGCGGCGGGGACAAAGGTTTGATCAGGCATATCAAACATATCACAATATATATCTACGCAACAACTCAAAAATATGTCAAAAAGCATATGAGAAAATCCATTCAAAGCAATACAGGAAATGTTCAAGGAAGTTCCGCTAGTACAGATAGAAACCAAAGATGTAAACTTGAAAATACCTATTATTTCCAGTGAAGATGTAAACAAGTATATTGATTATCTCACGCTACGGATACAGAAAAATAAAGCAATAATCGACGATCGGACATTAGTCATCAATAGGATGTTGGCAAAATGCGGCACTACCGATCATACAGAAGCAAGAGAAACAATCAAAAATCTAGAACGGATGAATACTTTTGCATCAACAGACTCAGAATTGAAGAATAAGCAGGAATTGAAGGATTGGGCAAACGAAAAAATGACAGAAATGAATTGAATATTGGCAACAGGAGAGGTAACATGGGAAGAGATGGGAAATGATATAACCAAAATAGGAGTAAACGGAAAAAATGCAATGAAAAAAATAGCAAGCAACACTCGTTGGGAAATATTAGAAATAAGATTACAATATCGAGAGAAAAAAGAATGAAAAGATTTCCAATATGCGAAAGAGCTAAAAGAGATATCCGATATCAATGCAGAGACAAAGAAATGTAATATGATATTAGCAGATCTGACGAACTTCCTGAAATTTAGGGATGAGTTCGACAAATTGGTCAGATCAGTCAAACAGAATATCCAGATACTCGAGCAATACAAGAAATTCCCGCTCCAATTATATCAACGAACGCATCTCTCAGACAAATATTTGACCGAGCTTTCATCATTATTGTCAGATTTCGTAGGCGGAGTGAATAGTTTCGTCAGCATAAATGCAACCAGGATGGCGGGATATATCGACGCAATCACAACACTTATCGCTACGATCAAGACACGACAATCTATCATAGACCTTTCTATCAATCGATCGGAAAAATGCTCAAAATGTAGTAATGACAATTATGGAGCATTCTCATGTAGTCTCTCATTCCTTTGTCCTAAATTGCCTGTGCTTCCGATACCGCCATTCAAAATACCAAACATCTACATGGATCTTTCACATATGGATCTAGGAATGGCTATCACGTTGCCGAAAATAAATTTCAATCCAATAAAAGTGCCGTTGCCACAATTGCCGAATCTCCCTGAACCGCCGGAAATAGAAGCCGACCTGAATATCGACTTCGATATAGAATTACCTACGATACCCGTGATACCTGAACCGCCGCAATTGCCTGAACCGCCATCATTCATTCCAAGCATCAAACTCACCTATCCGGTATTGCCACCAGCGCCAAAAATACCTAAATTAGCTCCAGAGATCAATGCTATCCTCAATGTAGGAGAATTTATAGGAAAGATTTTCTGTATAGTCAAATGAGGAATAGGATTAGTAGGAGAAAAAGGTGTAAAAGGCAAAGTTGAGCAAATAACGCAAAGAACACGGAACGTCCCTATCTTTGACTACTTTGATCTGAGCCTCAAATTCAAGGATGCTCCAACCCAAGGATTCGATTATAAATTGGACGCATATACTACCCTCAAATTCAATTTTGACGGGGTCTATGATGTCTTCGATAACATAGCAAAGATTTCCAATAGTTATGTATCGCAAGCTGAAGGATTTCTTATGGAAACGATGGAAAAAGCCGAATCTGGACTGAATAACAATAATTTCACCGATGTCCTGAATAAAATAGAAGAATTGGATCAAAACGTAAATATAGATTTGGACGTATACCATCCGACAGAAGAGACAGGATTGATAGACTATACGGTAGCATACAATGAACTCAGGCAATGACTATTGAAAATGAAAAACAGCACTATCACTGACACAAACGCCAACGACAGGATAGACAAAATCCTGGCGATAGCTGAGAATAAATCAAACATATTGCCAGCGACCAAAGAGATAGAGCAAGTAGAAAAAGCCGCACAAAAAATGATCGAAGATACGATACAAAAAAACAAAGAAACACAAAAAGCAATTAAGGATTACGATAATTTCATAAAACAATTCAAAAACAATGACCATATAGCATTGGTAAAAAACGATACAACAGAAAACACTACAAAATTCATGACCCCGATCATGAAGATAGATGCTCCGACCAAGCATATCTTGGATACTCAGGAAGATCCTACGAAAACCTATCTATCGCTCAATAAGCAGATGGTGGAATGATACCTAAAGGCGATCAACGTAGATGGCCCAGAAAAATTGAATATGTCGACCGCGATATACAACAAATCCAGGACATATCTAGAAACGACAAAGACAAAAATAGATAATGCCTTAGTAGCATATGCAGAGCATTCAGAAAAAAATATACTATTGGCACAAGCAAATCCGCCGACGACTACAACAACCACAACGGCGGAAAATAAATATAGCCCAGATATATCGACTTACGTGCAATGAGTCTTCGTCCCGTCATATGAAGTGGATACAGGGACAAACGAAACCAAAAAGAATATGATCAACACACTGATCTCTTCAGAGCAAATGACCAAGGTACAAAATACCTACATGAACAACATCGATTTCAACAACGACGGAAAGTTAGATATATTGATGTATGATACGCACAATATTTATATCAAATACGCAGAGCAAAAAACAGAGCAACATGCAAAGTGATGATGATCGCTCATCAAATACAACAGCAAATTCTATAGCTATGCAAATGATCATACGCGGAATCGATACATCTCGTCCATGGACCAAATCAAGGAAAACACAGATGCGTTCGGATTCCTGGAAATAAACGACGTCAGCATCAAGATGGTAGAAAAACACAAAGAAGTGAAAAACTTCAAGACAAGCGGACAATCGTTCGATACACTCCAATTTTCACGGAACAATAGCAGTTTGATGGGAGAACAGATAGACGGATACCTTATCCAACTCAACAAAAGGGTGGATTATAGAGACAAGACGACAAGTTTCCGAGATTTCCTATGATTCAGGGAAAGACCGAAATATATTTTGGCATTGCCGAGAGATACCGACTACAAGAAAGCATTACTGACGATAGATAGAAATATGACAAAGAGACCAGTAAATCTGGAGTTGGACGACAACATATTGGGAATAGAATATTATGATCCAGGACAAAGAGATATAACAGTAGTATTCAAGGATCTCCCAAGAGAGCGGATATATATCAACATCGCCGGACTGAGTATAGCTCAAGATGAATTGACGGCTAGACAAAGAGAAACGCTTACCTTGTACAAAAAATCGACGCCACGATCAAATCAAACCGTAGCAGGTATGCAAAATATGTGAGATATGAAGCCTCCTTTGGGAAATATTATCTTACGAAGAGATAAGACAAGTACATCAGTAAGTTCAGGAGTAGCACACGAAGGATATATAAACACACACTATACGCTCAAATCCATATGGACAGACAACGTAGCGGTCAAAAAGATGGTTATCCAAAAAGATGGAGAAACAATAGCAGAAAAAGACAATTATTCACAGACAGGAACGATAGACATTACAGGATTGTTTTATACAGGTACTGTACAAGAAAATTATACATTTATCGCTTTGGATCAGAACGGGAATATCGCAAAAGAGATCGTAACTGTAGACATAAAGATTCCCGATATAGAAGTCATAGAATTCAAGAGAAGCGGTGAAAAAACTGCAGATATCATAGCGCAAATAAGCAACGATATGGATGAATGATTGGTGGTGTTCCAAAGATTGAGAAACGGCATACGAAAAGACATTGCAGGGACAAGACAGAATAGTAAAGGCTGATTTGAGCTGTCACCTAACCAAACCATCATCACCTGAGGAGTATTTACCATAGGCAATGATATCGGACTATATAATGCAGCAGGAGACGAAGTAGCAAAAATAGATCCAAAAACCGGAGAAATCAAAATAAATCAATGATTCGAAGACACTATAAAGATCCAACTAAAATTCAACACGCATATACCGGTCATAGAGATAAGAGACACAGAGGGAAACAAAACTATCTTCCAAATCATACTTCCAATAGAGACCATCAAAGATATAGAGATGAATGAAGGGAAACCAAACTATGAATTATTGCAATTACCGGATGGAGATTTTGGAGATTTCAACAATGGATACTGCATCAAAAATCTGAGAAACGATTGTATCATCTATACCAATCAGGCAGGAGCGATATATATTCCTGGAACATACGCGAATAGTTTGATAGGAGAATATAGATTCGAAGAAACAACCAAAAACACGATCTTCATTATCAAAGACCAATCAAACAACGCCATCTCTACATTGACTATGAAAGTCAAAGAGACGAACAAATAATCTTTATATACATAGGCAAACACATGAAAAAAATCTTGATAGGAAGTATCATAGTTACCCTAGGAATAGGTATTCTAGGCAAAGCAGCGGCAGCAAACGACTGTGATATGGTAATAGGAGACGATCTCGAAAATAGCGTCAGTACATATCAAAGTAAAAATTTAGGATATGATCAGTATATAAATTTTTTGCCTGTAGAAGCGTTCAGACAAGCATTACTGAATCTGAAGACCTATTGTTGTATGCAAGTGATCAAAAAAGAATGCAAGAATGGAGACACCAAAGATTGTTGTTGGAAAGAAGAAAAAAAGAGTTTCCCGGAAAAATATCCAGAAAGCGCTTATTTCTTCGATCATGTATTGGATGTAACCATGAGAAGATTAGACGGCTATGCACCGCTCGCCTACGGATTAGCACCTGATCCCACAGCTTTGGAACGAAGAAAAAAAATCACCAAAATAGCAGAAACAGCCAACGGTGGAACAGCAACAGAAATCGAAGAGCTGTATAATACATACCGAAAATACAACAAAAAAGGAATCACCGATATCGAGATATTTTTGAAAAAATACAATGAAAACGTAGAAAGCATATCGTTATTGGATAAATACAGAAATGTATGTGAAATAATCAAAAACCTCTATGACAAAGCAAAAAACACAGATAAAATTATCATCTGAGGATATGCGAATCCAGATAGTTTCTTCAAAAAATGCGATAATCTAGTATCCGATAGGATACAAAGAGAGAATGGATATGTGAAGATCCTGATGGTTGAAAAAACGGGCAAGATGATAGATGAAGCGACAAAAGCATATATCAAAAAACACTTCGTACAAGAAAAATTACTGGAATTATGGGATTTGATCGTTAAAGTAAAAAATATGTTCCAGGATATGGTAAAACAAGCGCCAGTATCACAAAAATGCAGCAAATAAATATACGGTTCTTTTATTAATTATTCTACTCTCATGAAAAAAATTAGCGCTATCATAACCATTATAGCGATAAGCGTATGTCTCTATATACCTACACGAACAGCAGCGCAGAACGCATCCAACGACTACGAAATCATACCAAAAGCGTCTAGCGGAGGAAAAGTGGAAGAAGCAGTCGAAGCCGTAGGAAAAGAAGGGGGAAGTGTCCGGGACACTTATACTGAAAAAGCCGATGAGCTCGACACAGTAGGCGACCAAATGGCATCAGGGATCATGACATGGGATACTTTGCTAGATTACATCGTATATCTCGTAAGATTCCTTTCGCAAATAGGAATAGTGATAGGAGTGGTGATGATAATCTATGCTGGATATTTGTATGCAAGCAGCGTATTTAGTCCTGGAAACATGACCAAAGGAAAATCAGCGCTCACTAATGCAATCATAGGAGTACTCGTAGTAGCTTTCTCATATGCTATCATGAAATTATTGACCAGTGCCTTCTTATCATAAATAACAGGTTTTCACCATCTATTTCGCGTTATCTATCTTGACCTTGAGTTCAAAGGCATATTTATTGATGTCAAGCATAGCCTGAGCGACATTATGTCGGAATAATTCATTGCTCTTGAGAAAATCTCTCATGTTTTTTACAAAAGCGATATTGATATCGTTAGTATACTGTTTTTGAAGCGCTTCGATGACAGTAGGAGAAAATTCATTATAGGATTTAGCAGAATCCTGGAATTTTGCTATATTCTCTTTTATGTCTTCCAAAGAGACAGACGATTCCAATGATGCTTTATTGGCAGCGACATCGGAAATGACGATATATTTATTGTAATTATCCGCTTCAGGAGCAGTGATATTCATATCTAACACACCGATATTGATATCGGTGCTTGCTTGTTTCGCTTCCTGCAATTTGGTAGTAGTGCTAGTCTGCGTAAATACAGGTTTGATACCAAAGACGATTTTGAAGATGAAATTATCTGCAAAATTGAGTTTTATGTTGCTATCAAGATATTCTTTTGTTTTGCTGTATTTAGTATTTTGCCCTCCATCCCTCAATGATTGTAAAACATCGGAAATCTCTTGGAAAATGGATTGAACAGTAAATACTGTCTTTCAGGGACTGAGAGAGACTTTCTCAGCAGGCACCTTACAAAATTTAAGACGATACATATCTTCTACATTCTCTCGACCTGCACCATTTGGACCTGCTATCATAGAGCAGAAACAATCTGATTTACAGAGCAATGATGTGGTTCTTACACCATAGGTACAACTGGTATTTTGTGATTTTGCATCAAGTCTGCACTTTGCTTGTTTCACCAAAGGAAGAGTTTCACACACATCCTTTGCTGCAGCATATTGAGTATCGCAAGCTTTAAATCAATTAACTTTGGTATCATTGCAAGTTTGTACACATGATTTTGAACATTCAAGCTGACATTTCATCTGATCTCCGACCTGCATATCCTTGCATCCATATTCACAGCTTCATGGAGCAGGATTATCGCCCATAATAGCTTCTGCATATGCGCTAGCGACAATGTCTGCATATCAAGAATCTGATGTACTTCATCACGTCGGAACAGGATATGTATCGTGGAAATCAGCAAGTAACGCCGCATCGATAACCTGATTAGTATTTGCAGTATTGATGAAATTCTCAAGTTGTTGGATATATTGTTCATGCGTTAACGTGGGTTCTTCTTCCTCCACAGGTTCTTCTTCAACGGCAGAAACAAGACACTGATCTCACGCGACAACAGGAGTAGAAGAAGTATCATCAGTTAGCAAGAACGGCGTTGTTTTTGCAATAAACTGCTGAATTTCTGGATCAGTAGAAGGAGTATCTCTAGTCACAGAAGGAGCATTTCTAGCCACAGAAGAAGTATCTAATTGAGGAATATTTGCAGATTCTTCATTGAAGGAAGCATTAGGAGTTCATGATGGAGTCGATGGAGTGACAGTAGGAAGCGTCGATCAAAGTTGTGTAGCGGATTGATCATCCAAGGAAGAGATATCGCTTCCCAAAACAGTTGAAGACGTAGAAGCTTTAGGTAATCTATAGAACAGAACCTCAGGACTATCTTTGAAATTATCGAAAAGAAGCTTTCCTACATTATTGATATCAAAAAGCAGATCGAAAGCGCTATCATCCAAAGTGCCATTCCGGAAAAGATCGGAACCAAAACTATGCTCGTTGAGTGAATTCATATCATAGGCATTTTTATAGCTCAGATAATACCTGTAATTTACTTCAGCATTAATGGAAGCGACATCTTCAGTGGTCATCTCTACACGATTTTGACAAGTAACGAATCTTCTATAGCTAGCATTTATTTGTTGTTTCGTAGGTTTCGCCGTTCATTTGGGAAGTATCTGATTGAAGGTCTGCTTAAAAGAGGAATTGGAATTATATAAGACATTGATGAAGTCCGTATTGGTGATACTAGGACATATCTTATAGTATTCTCTCAATGCATCGAATGAGTTCATGGTAGCGGTTATCTCTCTTCATTTAGCAATCTTCAATGCTTGAGAATATAGATTTTTGACGACAAGCTTACCGCCGAAGACATCCTTCATATCAAAAACGTCATTTTGTGCCTGGTCCAAAACATCAGAGATAGTCATCAATCCCTTATCTGCTTTAGCAGCAAGGCTTGGTACAAGAGCAGAAAGTTTGGATTCTGCTCGACCCATGCCAAAAACATAGGAATACATTCCGATAAGCAATAGACTGATAGATAGCAATGTTCTAATCTGGCTTTTGAACATTTCTCAGTTTATCATATAAAGTATATATCGGAGTTGCTATATTGGCAAGAGTTCTATTGAACGCATCAATATCTTCTTGATACATGGATAATCAGACATGAAAAGGAAATGCCATATACATATCGCGCATCATTCTCAGACTCAACGATATAGCACTTTTTGATCGTACATATTCCGCAGAGAATTTCTGGAAGATAGCATTATAATCAGCATTGATTTCAGGATATTGCTGGATCATAGTCATATAATAGCCTATGAACAAACGATAGTAATATATCTCGTTGTACAGCAGATTAACGAAACTAACCATAGCGGTATTCTTGTCTTTCAATCAGCAATAAAAGATATCACGGGAATCGCTGGTACAAGGATCTTTTTTTGATTCCTGCAAAGCAAGTATCTTTTCGGCATCAAAGACGCGAACTTCAGTCATGATATTTCTCAAGTTTTGTATATACGATTTGACCATACGACAGGTCTTATCATAAGGATGTGTTGTATTATCGCAGATATATATGCCAAAATATCCCGTAGAATATTCGTTTATCATAGTATGCAATTCATCATCACTGGTATAATTAGTAAGATATCCATACAGGCCAGCTTGCTTGATATTTATGTAGTCTTCCATGATGCTATTGAAGAGCATAGGAACATTGGAAGCGAGATCACAGTCATTGTCCATATATCAAGGATTGCAGTTATCGAATCATCATTTTAAAGTCAAAGAAGGATCCGTGAATCAGAGGTCCTTGAAACTAGATATTTTGAAATAAGATTTCTCAAGTTCGGATTCCGCACCATGAGCAGGATTAATATTGGAGCAAAGTAAATAGACAAAAGCTGAATATTTGGCATTATATCTAAAAGGCTTGTTAGAAAATCACCAATCAGATAAGACAGTAGAACAATAAGTATGTATAAGATTTTTGAGACCGTCAGGACGTTTCTCGGAAGTTTCTTTAAGTGCTTGGATAAGTGCAGCGTCACGCGTTTCTGGAGTTTTGGCAGATACCTGAGAAAACGAGAAACACAATCCCACCACAAGCGGAATCCCCATTGATCTTATGAGTCGTGTTCTCATAAACAGCATACACATCCATAATAAAATAAAACGATTATCGGCAAGCTCATCTGGAATACAAACACTGCGTCTCACAAGCGTTTCCTAGACTTCGAATGAGACTATTTTTCTTATCTTTTCATCCGAGAATCCCATCTTTGATGGCATAAATCTGATCACCAAGCAAAGCAAAATTCGGAGTGGTATCTTTGACTTCAGAAAAGGTAGCGAGATTGAGATCAAGCGATTGGTCTACAAAAACATCGTTTGTATATTCAGACATCAGAGAAAGATCAGATCATCATTTTGTAGAGATAGCCATAGTGATTTCATCTTTCTTTGCGTTGATATCTTTCTTTGCAAGTTCTCGAGATTTAACGTTGGTAACGATGCCTGACACCGTCTTGCCTATATCAGCGAATGAAATATTTCCGTTATTTTGGGTAAAATTGAAATTGACCAATCTGCGAAAAGAGAATCCTGATCACAATTTTTGGGTGCCATACATGGATCTGACTAGATCGTTTTCCCTGGCCTCCGCCTGTTTAGCGTAAGTATTCTTTAAATCGGATAAAGTGTTAGATAACGCTCTAGATGACCTTTGAAGCGTGTCTCGAGACTTTCCCCATCCGTCTGTTGTACTCGTCCAAAGTTGTTTCATATTGTTAGCGAATTTTTTCCATGAAGAATCGCAAGGATTTTTGAACCATCACTCGATACCTCTGACACAGCCGTAGTCGACATACATCACTCTCATAGCATTACTGTTTACCTTTATTTTGATACCGTTCTCTCGGAAATTTTCATAGAGACCATAGAATATACTATCAAATCCTCAAGTACTATCATAATAGATGAACCTCTTGCTAGCGACAATAAGTTGGCTCAAAGCCATAGTGACATTGTTATATGTAGCTCCATCTTTGACCACAGTAGCGGGATCAAGCAATCCTTTGTCCACATATTTCTTGATGATAGTATTCATGAGAGCGCGATTTTCAGGATTGATGGTTTCAAACCGTCAGCCACCTGCCCCAAGTTCATACTTCTTGGTAGAAACGATAGACTCGACATCCCATATGACCTTGATATCTCTGAGATAAACGCGATTTTTGACAAGCAAAGCGAATAGTCAGACAAAATCATTGAGCCCAACAGCGTCTTGAGGTTTAGTTAAAATCGCAGCTACCGCTGCAGCAAACAAAAGCTTTTGCGTTATATTTCTACCTAATCTATCTAAGAGGCTGGATGCAGCAGGAGGAGTGAATATATTTCCCTTGAATCGATTGGGATTGACGTATTTTCACAAATAATCACCTTCCGTACCCATAGTTTTCATACTATTGGCCATATCCCTGACAAAATCCATCAGATCGGTCAACGGCTCAGATGCGGTTCCGCAGATAGGAGAAGTAGGACAATAGGATTCTACGCTAGAAATAGGCGCATACTCTGCAGAAGAGAAAGAAAAGAAAAATCCTCCCACGATAAGGGCGCATCATAGCAAGTAATGCAGAGAGAGGGATCTCTTCATGAAATAGGTCAGGATAAAATTATTTGGAGGTCTGTTCTATCTTTGATTTTATGATGGATTGTTCAGCCAGGTCATCGCAAATGCTCAAGGCCTTGATATAGGATTCCTTAGCCAAAGCGATTTGTTTAAGAGAAAGATAATAATCGCCAAGGAGATGATAGAGATGGGATTGATGGTATTTTTCAGTCAATGACAAGAGTTTCGTTCCTATTGAAGATAAATTTTGCTGTGCCAATTGCAATCCTACCTCGCCGTAGGTACACACATCGACTTGACTACCGCTAAAAAGAATAGAGCATTTCCCTAGATACAGATCAACAAGCTGAGTATTGTCTGAATAAAGAGAAAATGGCTTACCAGAGCGAAATGGAATAAAGAACATCTGATCAAAGAACAAAGCGAAATCAGACGACTGAAGATCAGATTGTCCCAACAAATTATGTCGCATACGAAGCATATTGGTCGTATCCTCGATTTGAATATAGCTCAACAGCATATATCTATACACATCTATCTGCAAACTAGGATCGGTGACTTGATTGAGGAATATGAGCGCCTGTTCATAATCGCCATATCGATAATAACAGATACCTATCAAGAATTTGTAGAGGAACGCGTTATGTGCATCAAAATCAGCAAGCCTGAGAAAATAGTCCTTTGCAGACTCTCGATTGTGCATAAGGAAATTAGTGTAGGCCAAAACCTGATACGGAAGAATGTACGTCTGATTTTGAGCTACGGCGTGAAGCGCAAGCCTTTTGGCAAAAGAGAAATATCAATTTTTGAGCAAAGTAAGCGCGACCAAACCATCCCTATAATAGGCAGGAGGGTTTTTTATCTTAGTATAATTCGCTAACGCTGATTCGTAGGAAGCTTTGAAATCTTTATAGCGTGCATCAGTGATCTGGGAAAAAGATTCAGTGGCGGAGGCGTAATCATATACCCGCAATGCTCTGAGTCCTTTGTAGAAAAGTTCATCATCAACAGTAAGCAAATTGAGGGATCTATATTCCTTAGCCAAGACAAAAATATCATCAAGCGAATTAGCTGAGTCCAGACCGAGACGAGAATCATGGAAACGCGTATACAAAACCTGGCGCGGATCGATCTTCAGTTTGAAATATCCACCCTCCTCTGTCACCAAAAGCGTTAAATAAGCATTGGCTTTATCGAACTGATAATACTGCAAAAACTTTTCTACCATAGGTTGAAGAAGATCTGCGTTCTTATTTTTTTCATAGAGATATTCCAAAACATTGAGATCTTTGAAAATCTCCGAATTTCATAATTGTTGACGGATAGTATCAGAAACCATAGCCTGCACCTGTGTAATAGGTTCAGCATTATCCCCCGATGACACACCGAGAGAGGTAGAAGATTCTGTCAGAGAAGCAGTCAAAGATGCGTCGGAGATAGGGAGCGGAGAAGCAGAAGATGACGAAGAAAATGCTCCATCCAAAAATAGGATGGCAAGCCAAAAAGCAAAGATCATCAGTCAGACTATCGCACCTGTATGTGTTTGAGCTCTAGAAGACATAAACTATGCATACGAAATAAACACAATAAGTATATTCAAAACAGCAAAAAAACACCAAAAATCAGCAAAAAATCAGCAAATAAAATTTGACAAAAAACAAAAGAGCAATAAATAATTGACTTTTATATTAGAATAAATATAGTATAAAAAAAATAATACATATACCCATGAAAAAACAAAAAATAATATTAGTATTGGATCGCGTATACCAGGAAGGAATAAATAAACACGAAATGTGGTACAGAGGAAACGATATAGTGTTGGATACCGATCAGAAAAAAAAAGTCATAGACCTTCTCTTCCATAGCGGATACACATGGCACAGTAATTTGGATGACAGCATGAAAAAAGAGATAGAGCTAACTCTATTGACACTGGAACCGTTCAAAGTGAATATCGGCGCCATGCAATGGTTTCCGAGAGGAAAAGATGAAGAATGGTATAACAAGTATCATTTGTGGTCAGCAGACATCACGATTGCCATGCCACGGACAATAATCAGAAAGTTCGAAGATCCGCTGGTCAAAGACCCTGCATTCATAGCGATAATCGGACAAGACGAACGTGAAGAAGTGCAATTCGATTCGGAATTTATGGAAATCGATACGATGAAATCCTTGCTGAAACTCCTAGAGCCTGAATTCGAAATAGAGTATCAGGAACAAACAAACAGCAAAAACAATGTAGAAAGACAGAATGAACAAAGAATCAGGAATATCATCCAATGGACCGATGAAGATGCGGAATTTTACAAAGAGTTCTTCAGTGGAAAAGTAGGCGAAAAAATAGGTGAAATCTACGACTTTGCACAAACCATAGACGGAGATATTGAATCTAAGATGAAAGCAGTCAGGGAAAAATTTCCTGAACAATTCTAATAACAATCCTGACGGTTTTTCGTCAGGTTTTTTTTTTGAAACAAAAAAACTGAGCTTTTCAGCCCAGCCTTTTCTATGTACTAACTAAGTTCTATAATTGGTTGATGTTCTTTGAAACCGTATTCAAATCTATTTTATCATATCTCTGCATCAGCATATCGGTCTTGATTTTGTTCATGATATCCTGGACAACTCCTACGATGATGATCACTCATGAACCCGTGACGACCACAGGAAGAGATCCTAATGTCTGTACAAGATTTTGAATGAATGGGATATAATTGAGAATGTAGCTATAGATTCCGATGAACGCCAATCCCGCTCCTCACCAAAGGCAAAGATGCATCAAAATACCATTGATATATTTCGCTGTCTCTTTTCCTGGTCTGATACCTGGCACGAATCCTCATCTTTTCTGGATGTTGTCTGATATCCTTTCTGGAGAGAAGACAATCAAGGTATAGAAGAAGGTGAATGCTATAATCAATGCAAAATACAAGATGATCGCAGGAATTCCAGGCTGTTGGGTATAGATATTGAGGTTAGCTTCTATCCGATTCGCTATGCTTACAAGCTTAAGGTTAGCAGGCTGAAATTGAGTAATCAATTTAGATATCAAATAAGGGAATGATACGAATGCGATAGCGAAGATGATAGGCACCATACCTACAGGATTCAAAGGGATAGGCAAGGACGATGATTCTTCGACTCTTCCTCTCCTAGCATAGATGACAGGTATCTCTTTACGAGACTTCAGGATGAAGATAGAAAGCAATACCAATCCTAATACGATAACTAACATGAAGATAAACACTCAGAAAACACTATCTGTGGATGCCATGCTTGAATAGATCTTTTGAGTGATCCCTGCTACGATAGATGCGAAGATAAGCAAGGAAGTACCATTTGAAACTCATTTTTCCGTAATCAATTCTCCTATCCGCATAAGCAATACTGATCATACGGTCATGACAAATGCAGAAAGGATAAGCGTTGCTGCATCTGTAGGGATAACGTTGCCTCCAAGAAGATAATTGATGAAGAAGACCATTCCGATAGATTGAAGGAATGCTAACGGAACAGAAAGATATCTCGTATATTGTTGTATTTTTTGTTGTCCGACTTCTCCTTGTTCAGTAAGTTCCTCAAGTTTAGGTACTACGGAACCAAGAAGTTGCATAATGATGGATGCGTTGATGAAAGGAGCAAGTCCTACAGCGATGATAGCAAACTGGTCCAACGATCATCAGAGAAGCATGATAAAATATCACAAACCAGAATCTCATGTATTAATGGTCCTTTCCATAAGTGCAGTAATATCCACAAACGGTACAGGAATAAACACAATAAGCCTGTAAAGTGCAAGCATCACTAACGTGAATATGATCTTCTTCTTTATGCTAGGATTTTCTCGTATTTCTTGAAGTTTTTTGAAGAACTTTTCCATCAAAAAGTGATAAGAAACATAAAAGGTTATTTAGTTTTCTTGGCTGCAGGCTTCTTGGCTGCAGGTTTCTTCTCAGCAGACTCCTTCTTGGCTGTAGGTTTCTTAGCTACAGGTTTTTTCTCAACAACAGCCTTCTTTGGCTCTTCTGTTTTCTCTTCTATCAATTTTACAGGTGCTGATTTTTTGACCGGTTTTTTCTCAACAGGAGACGTTTTTTTAACTGGCTTTGCTATTTTTGCAGGAGCCTTCTTTGGAACAGCGTGCACTGTACCTGGCTTCTCCATCTTCTCTTTTGCGGAAGCAGAGAATGCGTCAATATCTTTGAACGTAAGATGTTTAGCATAATCTCCATGCCCTAATATCTTTACAAAATCACTAGCTGATTTGATATATCCAAAATCCTTGAGAAGTTCTTTAGTGATTTCCATAGTATCAGAAATCCTTGCGTCAGCATCAAGCGTGCTGAGATTGATAATGGTAACATGTTTTACGAGTTTGTAATATCTCGTAAATCCTCTTGCCTTAGGCAATCTCTGGACAATTGACGTCTGGCCTCATTCAAAGAATGGTTTCATAGAATGTCCGCTTCTAGACTTTTGTCCCTTGAGTCATCTTCCGGAATAGTTTCCTGTTCCCGTAGCGTTTCCTCTTCCTCTTCTGACTTGTTTATTCTTGAGTCATTTACTTCTTTGGAGTTGATGGATTTTCATCGTATATGCAAGTAAGTGGTATAAAAATTATTTTTTAGCAGGCTTCTTGGCTGCTGGTTTCTTTTCAGTAGATTTTTTTTCTATGACTACTTCAGGAGCGATTCACACTGCCTTTTTTGCTTGGATTTCTTTTACTACCGATGCGGTTTCTTTTGGTTGTTCCGCTTCTTCAGCAGTATCGTGTTTTGCCTTCTCTACAACACGTTTATTGAAGTGCTCGGCATGCTTATATGAAGAAAGCGCTCTGATAGTAGCTAAAGCATTATTGAGTTTGTTATTTGATCCCATGATTTTTGACAAGACATTTTCAAATCCTGCAAGCTCCAAAACAGCTCTCACAGAAGATCATGCCTTCAAACCCGTACCGGCAGTAGCTGGTAAAAGCTTGATAACACATGCCTTGTATTTTGTCGTAGTAGGATAAGGAACAGTTTGATTCCCCGTGATAGGAACAATGAACATCGTCTTGTAAGCTTCACGAGAAGCTTTCTGTACGGCTGAACTTACATCAGGTCCCTTAGAGACACCTATCCCTACCTTACCTTTTTTGTTTCCAACCAAAACAGTAGCTCTGAAAGAAAGTTTTCTTCCTCCAGTCGTTACTCTTGTAACTCTTCTCACCTCGAGAAGAAGTTCGTCGAATTCTTTTTTTACCTTATCTTTGTTTCAAGGTCTCATGAACAATAATTGTTAAAATGATAAAATTATATAGCGATACCTCATGTTCTGATTCAATCAGCCAACGCTTTTACTCTTCCATGATAGAGATTTCCGTTTCTATCAAACGCAGCCTTTTCAATGCCTTGCTTTTTCATGAGTGCAGCTAATGCTTCACCCGCCTTTTGAGCTCTCTCTGTTTTATTAGCGCCTTTCATATCCTTGTCAGATATATGACAAACCACATTCCCTTTTGCATCAAATACTTGAGCCTTCATAAACATATTTGATTTGTCGACGACAATCCTAAAAGCAGGATAGCTTGCTTTGATTTTTGCATTGACCCTTTTCTTTCTCGCTAAGAATTTTCTTGTCGCTTCCTTTATGCGCTTGGTGATTTTCAACATTGCATTGAATGATAAATAATAAAGATTTTTTATTGTTAGTTATTCACTGTTAGTTGTTAGCTTATTTTTTAGCTGCCTTACCTGGCTTAAGCTTGATATATTCGTCGAAATATCTGATTCATTTCCCTTTATATGGTTCTGGTTTCTTGAGCGCCTTTACCTTAGCGGCATATTCACCCAAGAACTGTTTATCTATACCGTTGAGCGTAATAATGTAATTACCTTTTGCGTCTTGTTCGACTTTAGCTTCGATGTTTTGTGGAATATCGAAATTCACCTTGTGAGAAAGTCACAAAGAAAAAACGAATTTTTTACCTTCCATCTTTGCAGCATATCCCACTCATGTAAGCAAGAGTTTCTTTTCGTATCCTTTAGTCACTCCTTCGATCATATTTGCAAGCAATGTCCTAGAAAGACCTCGAAGATTCCATTGATCCTCATTTTCTACTGCAGTGATTGCTTCATTATTCTCTACCTTTATACTCACACCCTTAGCGAATGTATGAGAAAGCTGGCCTTTTGGACCTTTAACTTGTACGGTAGAACCATTGATCTGAAGCTCGACTCCAGCAGGTATCTGGATTACTTTTTTACCGATTTTTGACATGATATTCTATAATAAATAATAAATTTTTTCACTATTAATTGTTCATTACATGTTAGTATATTTCAGCGATAAGTTCTCCTCAAAGTTTCTTCTGCTTAGCGATATGCGCAGGCATAAGCCCTTGATTGGTAGACATGATTCCTATGCCCTTTCCTCCAGCAACGGTAGAGATATTCTTGTAGCTGATATACCGTGGTCTAGATGGCTTAGAGAAAAATTTTATATTCGGAACATCATTGACAGGATTGATCACTCTTTTGAGCGTTATCTCTATATATTTCTTCTTTTCCACTTCCTTGATCTCGAAATTTTGGATGAAGCCATATTGCTTGAGAAGCTCCAAGATCTTAACCTTGAAATTTGAAAAAGTTACTCCTTCTACGGAAGTCTTTCTAGCCATATATGCATTTTTTATTCTGATGAGCAGATCATGGATAGGAGCGTTAACATAGGTCATTTACAAAGATAATTAATGATAAATGAAACATTGGGGGTTACATAAAAAAACGATATTCACGAGATATTACCAGCTAGATTTTCTTAATCACATGATCATTCCTTCTCTAGCGTATGTCCTCAAACAAACTCTGCAAATACCAAAATCCCTGATATAAGCGTGAGATCTACCGCAGATTCTACATCTATTGTAGTATTTGGTAGGTTGTTTAAGAGCTTTTCACTCAGTGAATCTCTTCTCATACATCTTTGATTGTTTTGCTTTTAAGGAAGTTCTTGCCATTTAGATAAGGATAATAAATAGATAAATGTTATTTGAAGATGAATCATAATGCCTGGAGCAACGCCTTTGCATGAGCGTTATCTTTTGTGGTTGTTACGATAGTGATCTGGAGTCCCATAGGAGTAGTCACATCATCCAATGAAAGTTCAGGGAAGATATTGTAGTTAGGAAGTCAGATAGAATAATTTCCTTGCCCATCGAAATTTTTTTCGGTCAAACCTGAGAAATCTCTGATTCTCGGCATAACCAATTTCACGAATCTATCCAAGAAATCATATGCTCTCTGTTTTCTCAATGTAGTCTGGAGCATTACAGGAAGCCCTTCTCTCAACTTGAAGTTTGAGATAGCTTTCTTTGATTTGAACACGCGAGATTTTTGTCCGGTGATCTTCGTGATTATTTTTTCGAATTCGTCGAAATCCTTGAGTGATTTTCTGGTAGCCAAAGAGCCAATTCCCACAGTCACAATCACCTTGTCGATCTTCGGTACAGCATTGATATTTTTGATATCGAGCTGTTTCTGGAGATTCTTGATGACATTTGTATTGAATGCTTCTAATGTATTCATGAAGTCAAAGATAAAGATAATTAAAAATACCTATTTTATAGACACTTTGAGCTTTGATGACTCTCTCGTCTTCTTTCCTGTCTTGTCTGCTACGACCTTGATTCTGGTTGCTTGCTTCTTGTCCTCTACATAATACATGATATTTGAGACATGGATAGGAAGCGTTTTTTTTATGAAACCTTTTCCTTTCATAGCTTTCTTCACATCATTGACGCCTTTGACGATAGCATAATCTGCATCCACGAATTTTTGGATGGTAGATATTTTCCCTTTATGCTTTCCAGCAATAACGATGACTGGGTCTCATGTTCTTAATTTCTTCATAATATATATTGGATAAGAATAAATAAGCATTTGAAATGTAGTCGACTTAGACAACCTCTTCTGCCATGTTGGTGATAGCTTTGTATCCAAGCTGTCTCAACTCTCTAGCTACAGGACCGAAAATTCTTTTTCCGATAGGCTTGATTTCTCATTTAGCGTCTTTGGTCATAAGAATAACAGCGTTGTCGCCAAACCTTACATACGTTCAGTCTTTTCTAGCGATCTCCTTTGCGACTCTTACAATCAGGGCCTGAGAAGTGGTTCCTTTCTTGATGCTGCTAGTTGGCAACGCATCCTTGATAGCAATCATTACTCTGTCTCCCACTCTTGCAGTCTTTGCGTTTCCTTTGAGAATTCTGAATATCTGTCACTTTTTAGCGCCAGTATTGTCTACTATAATCACCGATGATTCATTCTTTAGCATCGTAGTAATAATAATGAAGTAAAATTATGCCTTTACAACTTCTATGAGTTTTCGCTTCTTGAGTTTGCTCACAGGTCTGCACTCTCTGATTTTAACCATGTCTCACATCTTGGAAACATTAGCTTCGTCATGCGCATAGTATTTTTTCCTAACGATGAATCTCTTCTTGTACAAAGGATGCATCTTTACGGATTTAACCAAAACAGTACGAGACTTTTCGGTCTTATCGCTGACTACTTCTCAGAGAAGTTCCTTGATACTCTTATTTCCTATTACCACCATGTTGTTCTTTAGCTTTATGAGTTAAAACGGTATTTATTCTAGCGATCTTGACTCTAACATCACCGATTTTGTGAGTTTCCTTAAGTCCCTTGATCGCATTCTTCATTTTGTAACCATAGAGTTCTTTTTTGAGATCTCTCCTCATATAGACAAGTTCCTTCATGGTTTTATCATGCAAGTCTTTCATAAATGCAGCGGTACCTTTCATGGATAAACGAATTTAGATAATAAATATTTGCTATGATTATTTTACTTCTCATTTTTCTACAAATCTCGCCTTGACGGAAAGTTTCTTTGACGCCTTGATCAATGCCTCTTTTGCGGCCTCTCTAGGGATTCCCATAAGTTCAAACATGATTTTCCCTTTTCTGACAGCTGCAGTATAGATATCTACATCTCCCTTTCCAGTTCCCATAGGCATCTCAAGTCCTTTTTTGGTGAATGGGACATCAGGGAATATTCTGATCCACATCTTACCTGTTTTCTTGATGGATCTTACGATAACCTTTCTGGCAGCCTCTATCTCTTTGTTAGAAATATATCAGCTAGTAATGGCCTTGAGACCATATTGTCCGAAAGCGACAGTAGCTCCTCTATAACTTTTACCTCTAAGCTGTCTTACGAGCGGCTTTCTATATTTCCATCTTTTTGGAGTCAACAACATTGTATATCGATCAAAACAAATAAAATATTATAAACTGATTTTCTTATTGGCATTGGCTTGATTTTTATTGTAGAGAACACCTTTCTCTATCCAAACCTTTACCCCAAGCATTCCATACTTTGTTCTTGCCTGAAGATAATAATAATCAATATCTGATCTGAATGTCTGAAGAGATACTCTTCCTTCGATGAACTTTTCTGTTCTAGAGATATCTACTCATCCCAATCTTCCTCCTACTTGGATTTTGATACCGGAAGCTCATTTTTCCATGACTTTTTGAAGCACGTTCTTTGCTACTTTTCTGAATGGCATTCTAGCTTCAAGCTGGGAAGCGACAAATTCCGCCATGATTTTTGCTGACAATTCAGGAACCTTTACTTCTTTTATGATAGCTTTCATATCTTTCTTGAATTTTTTCTTGAGCGCATCTTCAAACTCCTTGATTTTTGCTCACTGCTTGCCCATCAACACTCCTACCTTAGAAGAGAAAATGATAACCTCGCCTTCCTTAGCGGTTTTTCTGATCACTACTTTGGAGATACCTGCTCTTGGGAAAAATTCATCGACGAATTTTCTCATCTTTATATCTTCGACGAAAAAATCTGCTCATGTTCTCTTATGTTTAGCGAACCGTTCTGCAGGCCGTGATTTCATGATACCTACTCTCATTCCAATTGGATGGGCTTTTGATCACATACTTGTTGTTACTTAACATGTAAAAAGACTTTTACGAATGATCTATATTTTACGTAATGGCTGATTCTTGATCTAGAGGCGAATCTGATCCTCTGGATCTTTGGTCCTCTACCGATCTCTATTTTGTGTACATATAGTTTGTTGGCATCATAAGTGCCATTTGTCGTAGCATTTGCATACGCAGATTTGATGACTTTGTAGAGAAATTTTGCTGCCTTTTTTGGCAAAAACTTCAAGATCGTCAAAGCATCTTCTACTTTTTTTCCTTTGACCATCTGCGCTACCAATGCCATCTTTTTATCAGAGACGAGAGCATATTTGAGCGTAGCTGTCAGATTATTATCTACTGTCTTTTTGGTGGTAGTAACCATTACAAATAAATTTTAAATGCTAAATATTTTATTCTGGATTATGAATTCTGCATGCTGAATTTAGAAAGGATGCCCTCTAAAGTTTCTCGTAGGCACAAACTCTCCTAATCTATGTCCGATCATATCTTCCGTAACATAAACGCTGACAAATTGCTTTCCGTTGTGGACAGCGAAAGTGAGCCCTATCATATCAGGAACTATGTGACATGCCCTATCCCGTACTTTGATTACTTTCTTATCTCCTGCTTCATTCATCTTTTTGACCTTGATAAGTATTTTCTCGTTCACATAGAATCATTTTTTTAGTGATCTTGCCATGAGGCTAATGAGTAATAAGTTAAAATAAATGGAACAAATTAGTTTTTGGTTCTCTTGGAGATGATAAATCTCGTAAATGATTTTCTATTTTTTCTTGTCTTGATTCCTGGAGTAACTCTCTTTCCGCTAAACGATTTTTGTCATCTCTTGAGACCGATAGGAGAGTGTCCTTCTCAACCTCCATGTGGATGGTCGACTGGGTTCATGTTCTTTCCAAGAATATGTGGTTTCTTTCACAATCGTCTTTGTCTTCCTGCTTTTCCGATAACAACATTTTGATGTTGTTCATTTCAAATCTCGCCGATAGTAGCAAAACAATTTTCATTAAATTTTCTTACTTCTCCGGAAGGCAATTTGATGAACACGACTTTGAGAAGAGTATCTTTACCCGCGATACTTGCATATGATCATCCAGTCTTGATAAGCTTTCCTGAAGAGAATGGGGTCACTTCAAGGTTAAATACATTTACTCATTCTGGAATATCCTTTAACTGTTTTCTATTTCCTGGAGCGATAATAGCATTGTCTCAACAGACGACAGTATCGCCTACTTTGATGTGTTTCCACGCAAGCACATATCTTTTTTCTCCATCAGCAAAGTTAAGCAAAGCGATCCTTGATGTTCTATACGGATCATATTCTACGCTAGCAACTTTTGCAGGGATATTCAACTTGTCATATCCTTTGAAATCAACTAGTCTATACAATCTCTTATGTCCTCCACCCATAGACCTGGATGTCACTTTTCCGGTATTGTTTCTTCCACCGGTCCTTTTTTTGGAAATCGTAAGTGATTTCTCCGGTCTTTTTTTGGTAAGGTCAGAAAAATCATATCAGATCATGTAACGTCTGGAAGGCGTGTATGGTTTGTACTTCTTGAGAGCCATCTGGATGATAATGTTTAAATAGTAAATAATATGTTATGAACCAAGTTCTATCTTTTCTTTCTTAGGAAGGGTAACAACAGCTTTCTTGTATGATTTTCTTACAAGTTTTCTATTATTTCTTCCCTTATAGACGACATTTACTATGGTAACACCTTCAGGATGTACCTTATACAAGAATTCAATAGCCTGTTTTACATCATTCTTATTGGCATCCTTATGAACTTTGAACGAATATTTATTGTGCGCCTCTTGTTGTTTATGCGTCTTTTCAGTGATTAAGGGAGCGATAATGATGCCATAAGGAGAAAGTTTCTTGATGGCTTTCCCAGAAGTATTTTTTTTCGCTCTCGCTTGAAGTATTTGCTTAAAGGTCATAGGAATACAGATAAAAATGGTAAAAGAGGGAGATTTATTTCTTGTTAAGATTTGTCAAAGCTGATTCTAGGAAAAGGATAGTGTGATACGACATCAAATCAGCAGGATTGAGATAGTCAGCATAAAGATATTTCACTTTAGGAAGATTCCTGAATGATTTGAGGAGATTTTCATCCTTTTGGGAAACAACAAATAACACTTTTTTTGTAGAGATACCAATGTTTTTGAGGACATCTTGAGCTTCTTTGGTCTTTGGAGCAGAAAGCGCAAAATCCTTGAGTCCGAGAATCTCTCATGCCTTAGCCTTCAAGGTAATAATACTATGTAATGCAATCTTTCTTGTTTTTTTCGTCATGGTTTTCGTATAATTTTCTAGCCCTGTAGGACCGAAAGCCACTCAACCTCATCTTCTGATAGGAGATTGTTTCATACCGGATCTTGCTCCTCCAGTTCCTTTTTGCTTGTAAAGCTTTTTTCCAGAACCATTGATTTCACCCTTTCCTTTCGCTTTAGCAAAATTTTGACGAGCGTTGCTAGTCTGGAGAAGATAGTATTCATGGATAAGATCCTTATTGACGAGGGAATCAGCAAAAATCGCTTCATCAAGATCAAATTTGGAAACGACCTTACCGCTCTTATCATATATATCTACACTATATGCCATGTTCTTGAAAGTAAAAAAACATAAAAGATTATTTTATAGTCAGTGTCAAAAGTGAATTGTATGATCCTGGAAGAGATCATTTGAGAACAACCAACGATTCGTTGTCCTTGACGATCTTATCGATAACAGGGATGTTCTTGAGGGTGATACGTTGATCTCACATATGCCCTGCATGAGGATGTCCCTTGAGGGTTCTTCTTGGTTTTCTGTTACCTTTTGATCAACCAGTCCTAGTAAATTTATGACCATGGGTAGCTCATCCTCCTTTGATATGAAATTTTTTCACCATACCTTGAAATCCTTTTCCTTTTGAAATACCGGTAACATCAACAGCATTGACTCCTTCAAGCAACGCAAGGTCAAGGAGCGATCATGCTTGATGAGCAGAAACAAAAGTATCGTCTACTTTGTATTCTTGTGTCTTAGTATAAGCTATCTTCTGACCTTTATCTTTCTTGAGTTCTTTTTTTTCTACACCGACTACCGCAGAAACATACCCATCTTTTTCTTGGGTTTTGTATCTGACAATTTCCTGTGGAATCAATTGCACCAAAGTAACAGGCACAAAACTATCTTCAATCCACATCTTGGTCATCTCTTTCTTTTTTACGATAAGTCATCCTTTAGTCATGAGTATATGTAGCAAAATAATAAATGGCGCAAACGCTTAGAATACTTTTACATCAACCAAAACTCCGACAGGTATAGCAAGATTCTGGAGATATTCCATTGTCTTGGATCCGGTCTCTACAACATCAATCATTCTAGAGTAAGTTATTCTTTCGAACTGTTCTCTAGAATTTTTAAATTTGAAGTTCGACTTCAATACTGTGTAGACCTTTCTCTGCTTAGGAAGTGGAATAGGTCACTTGATAGCTGCTCCTGATTTGATCAAAAGTCCTACTACCTTACCCACAGACGATTCCAACATCTTGATATCATAGCTTTTCAACTTGATCCTCAATTTAGTCTTTTGAGTTTTTTTGTCGGCCATACTAATAGTATATATAGTAAAAAGTTTTTTCTTACAATTTAGGTCTCCGCACAACACTCGGTTGTGCGGAGCAATAAACAGTAAGATATATTATAAGATCTTAGTTACAACTCATGCTCAAACTGTTCTTCCACCTTCTCTGATAGCAAATCTCAACCCTTCTTCCATTGCTACTGGATAGATCAATTCAACATCGATCTTTGCATTATCTCCAGGCATAATCATTTCGACACCTGCCTTGAGAGTAATAGTTCCGGTAACGTCAGTAGTTCTCAAAAAGAATTGTGGTCTGTATCCTGTCATGAAAGGTGTATGTCTTCCACCTTCTTCCTTTTTCAATACATATACTTCAGCTTCGAATTTAGTATGAGCTTTGACTGTTCCTGGTTTGCAAAGAACTTGTCCTCTCTCTATCTGATCTTTTTCAATACCTCTAAGAAGCAATCCTACGTTCATACCAGCTTCAGCTTGGTCGAATTGTTTGTGGAACATTTCTACTCCAGTGATGACAGTCTTCTTTGGCTCCATTCCGAGTCCAAGAATTTCAAGTTCGTCATTCATCTTAACAACACCTCTTTCGATTCTTCCTGTTGCAACAGTTCCTCTTCCTTTGATAGAGAAGACATCTTCTACTGGCATAAGGAATGGCTTGTCAGTTGCTCTTTCTGGAACTGGAATATATTCATCCAACGCCTTGAGAAGATCCCGGATACATTTAGCGTCTCCGTTTTCATCAGTTGCGTTTTCACCAGCCTTAAGTGCAGATCCTCTAATAATAGGAGCATCTCCATCATAGTGGTTTTTCTTCAATACTTCTCTGATTTCTTCTTCAACGAGATCCAATTCTTCAGGATCAGCAACCATGTCGCACTTATTCAAGAATACGACGATTCTAGGAACATTAACCTGGTGAGCAAGAAGAACATGTTCTCTTGTCTGAGGCATTGGTCCGTCCGTTGCAGCTACTACAAGAATAGCTCCATCCATCTGAGCAGCACCAACGATCATGTTTTTAACATAGTCGGCATGTCCTGGACAATCGATGTGTGCGTAGTGTCTAGTTTCAGTTTCATACTCTACGTGTCTGGTATTAATGGTAATACCTCTTGCTTTTTCTTCTGGAGCATTGTCAATCTGAGCATAGTCCAGAGTCTGAGCAAATCCTTTGGTTGCAGCAACCTTAGTAATCGCTGCTGTCAATGTTGTCTTTCCATGATCTACGTGACCGATGGTACCTACATTGACATGAACTTTGTTAGCCATAGGTAAATATATTTAAAAATTAAAATGGAAATACACGGTTATAAAAAAAACGCGTGGGCTGTTAACATAGCAATATAGACACAAATTGCAAGTGTTTTTTTGACAATTGTTAACAAAATATTGATTTCGATCGACTTGGTAGTCAATAATTTCCAGAAGGAAATTATGCTATCAATCTTTCCGAAACCTAGGTGCCGTACATAATTAATCCATAAAGAATCATTGTATCTACAGCATAGACTAAGGTCACACAGACCTTCAGGGGATGAAGTGGTCATTACCTTGACAGCGGTCTACTTCATTTCAGTCATCCGCCTAACTGAAAGAAATGGGTGAGATTTTTTACATCTCGGGGATGCGGGACTCGAACTCGCGGCCTCTTGGTCCCAAACCAAGCGCTCTAGCCATCTGAGCTAATCCCCGGGCTAGACTTGAGTTGACAACGACCAATTGTACATTAATTACGAATTACCAATTACGAACAATTATTGATTATTGATTCTTAATTGTTAATTCCACGAAGTGGTATAATGGTGCCAGGAGGCAGAATTGAACTGCCGACACAAGGCTTTTCAGGCCTCTGCTCTACCACTGAGCTACCCTGGCATGCTTGGTGGGCATAGGTGGACTCGAACCACCGACCTCGTCCTTATCAGAGACGCGCTCTAACCAACTGAGCTATATGCCCATATATGAGCTATATTTTAGCAATACAAAAAAATAAAGCTGTTTGAGGTGTATAACAATATCATATGCAATTTCAAGGAAAAAAATAGAAAAATTGCTTGTTTGAAAAACAGAAATAATTACGATGGTCGATATCTATTCTTATATATAGTAAGGGGTATGAAAAAATTCGGTATCAGCCAACAAAAGAAAGTCACATGGAAAGATTATCTCAAATACATCAATGGAACCTTTGTTATCGTTATCGTTGTCTGTTTCATTTTTTTCTCGTTTTTTGCAAAGATAAGCGATATGGTCTTCAGCAAAAACAAGATAGACGTCTTCAAAGAGAATCTCGGACAGATGGCATTCTATATGCGAACCATAGACAGGAATCTGTCGCATTTCCTGCTCACGCTAGACGATATCGTACAAAGCTACAACAAAGGGGAGAATATTTTCAACACCAAAGAAAAAGAGATCGACACCTGCCGAAAATATATAGAAGAAAACAAGGAATATCTGAAAAAAATAGGATTCTCGAACTATGATAAATTGATAAATTTCATATCGGACACCAGAAAATACAGACAAGAGCTTTTTGAGCTATTAGGAAAAAACCAATCCTTCAACTATCTCGTCATCCTGCAAAACACGAACGAGAAAAGACCGAACGGAGGATTCTTTTGATCGTTCGCATTCATCAAAGTGCAGGAAGGCCATATCAAGGATCTAGAGATCATAGATTCCTATTATCCTGACTTCATAGCATATAGGACACGTATCACCGCACCAGCACGGACAGCGCCGTTTTTGCCTGATCGCAAGATCGGATTTATCGCAGGGAACAAATTCTGATTCAGCGATATCGACGGAAAGAACCTCAAAGACCTCTACGAATTGATGTTCAACAAGACATATGAAATGCGAAAAGTGGAAAAGACGATGCAGCCTGATCTCTACAACAAAGTGCTACATCAGAATATAAAAGGCGTGATCTTCATCAGATCGGACCTTCTGGAAAATTTCTTTCCGAGCTTCAAGCAGAAAGCGTGGGAACGACAATTCCTCAACGCATCGATCGACCTGATCAGGAAGGAAATCCGCGGAAACAAGAAAGAATTGTACATCAAGGAAATCAAGCAATATTTCGATCATCAGAAAGGGAATATCTTAAAAAATGTAGTGAATAGATTCGACGAGATAGCGAACAGGCAATATGTGACGATGTATCTTTCCAATGTTTCGACAGGATTCACCGACATGCTGACTAAGCACAATCTGACAAACATCTTCGATCCAAGCAACATATATTTTTGGGATACTAACTACAGTTATAATAAGATTGACAGCTTCGTCACCAAACACATTCAGATCACCGATCAGCAAGGCATGATGCAAAAAGAGAACAAAAACAACGATATCATGAATATCAGCGATCTCAAAAACGGAAAATATACTATCACTATTTCCTACACCTTCAATATACCGGAAACATATCCGAACTTTATACAGGAGTTGGAAAAAAAATACGAAATCCAAATCAACGACAGGGAAAAAGCTATCCTCGGATTGAAATCAGGGATGTATGACGAGTCTGGTTTCGGCAAGGTGAGAAAACGATGGGAAACCAAAGCGACCGTCTATTTTCCGCAATACGTCACCGTAACGAATGTGACAGGAGACATCTATTATCAAGCGCCGTTCACTGCGCCATTCGCCAACGGAATCTTCTATCAGGCAGGAAGCATAGAAAACAATACGACAAGAACAATCAGAATAGATATAGAAGTGAAAAAATAACGCAGCAAACAAAGCAAGAGAAAGAGTCAAAAATTTTTGACTTTTTTTCGTTTTAGGGATATAATAGAAGAGCTACTTTTATTTATGGAAAATATATGGCCAAGACACCATCAATAGAACAACTACGCAAAGAACTCGAAAAAACGAGAATTTTGGAAAAACAGCAAAGTGAAAAAGTGGCAAAATTAAAAAACGAGTTGGAACTCATCAAGGTATTGGAAGCGAAACAAGAAGAAAAAGTGAAAAAATTGCATAAAGAGAAAAAGGACAAAAAAGAAAAAAATAAGAAAGGAGTCAAGAAAAGCGTTATGCCGATAGGAATAGCTGCGGCGACCTTAGCAGGAATATTGTTCACACAGACACCAAGCACGGGAGATCCAAAAGAAACCAACATCAATCACAAAGAGCAACAAAAAAATATAACAAAAGAAGCAACAAAACAAGAGAATAAGTCAGAAAAAACGATAGCACGAGAAGACGCCATACAACAACAAGACACCATACAGCAGCAAAACACTACAACGAACAAAGAGATCATCAAACCAAAAGAAGAACAAAAAAAAACACAACCAATCATCCAGCATACGACAGAAAAAATCAACGAAGATTTTAGTCAGGATGAAGTATTTGTGCTAATAGAAAAACAGGATCCCAACATAGACCAAAATAGATATTCAAGCTGGATGGCACTTACCGAAAAAGAAAAAGGAATCGTAAAAGATATCTATGAAAAAGCCATGAAAGCAAAAGACAAGACGGAAGTCGAAAAGGTAATAAATCAGATACAGAGTCTCAAGATTGTGAGAGGATTGAGAGATGTCCTAGTGAAGAAGACATATATTCAGCAAAAAAAGAAAAAAGATATAACACATCTTCAGACGATCGGAAAGATAAACGTCTACAGGGAATTGGCACTGATAGATCAATTAGTGGCAAAGACAGAAAATATAGTATCGAAATATACCACAGACCCTAGCAATTTCACTATCGCAAATATACAGGGAACGTTACATGCTGAATATCTCGATAATGCAGCATCAACGATAAAGGTGTATTTTATGATACAAGATTGATGAAAAAATATAGGAAAAATAAGCTTTGATACCAATGGGAATCTCCTGACCAAAAGTCTAAAAAGCGAAAATATTACCTATAGCTTATCACAGAACGGGTCAACTATTTTTATTAGCGAAGGATATATAGCCAACAACTAAAATACAATTATATATGTTTTTTAAAAAAAGAGAAGTAAATATAGAGAGAAAGCCAGGATTTTTTGGCTTTTTTTCTCTTTAGGGATAAAATTATACTACTATACAAACCATTTAGTCACTATCGGATATCATGAAAAAAACAACAGACAAAGAGTACCTCTTGAATATGCTCACCGCATTGGAAGGAAAACGGAAAGCGGCCGCAGGATTGAAGGTGCTCGTGCAAAAAGATCTTATCAACGAAGTCCAGATTATGCAGTTATTGCATACATTTTTGGATGTCATCTATGAAACCCACACCAAAGTGGATCTCAAAAGATTCAAAAAGACAATTAAAAAATAGTGTTTTATCATTTGTACTCTAGCATTATGGCTAATACACTCTTACAAAACCTGGAAGCAGCGAATTTCAAAGACACCAACAAAGAGCTATTTTCTGAAGTCGATCTCAAGGAATTCAACGATCTCATCAAAGATGAGGAGAGTTTCAACGCATTGATCGAATGATTCAAAAGAAAAGATACGATACAAGAAATAAACAAGATCGACGGAATCCAGGAAACCATCAAAAATTATGTCGAGACACAAAAATGATTGAAGGACTTGGCAAGCATATTCCCTGGAGGATATACCGTAGGGATGGAAAACCAAGACCTCTACGAAGTATGTATTCTCGGAGCTATACTCACAGGAGAAGAAAGCGCTTCCCCAGATTACAAGAAACTAGCAGAAGCTTATTACAACAATCCTATTGTGACCGTCGTAGAGGAAAATGAAAAGGTTTCAGAAACACCAAACATAGAATGAACATACGAAACAGCTTCAGCAGACCTCAAGACAGAGACACAAACCAAGATAGAGACAGAAGTAAAAATAGAGAACGGGAAAAAGATAACGGAAGCCTCAGTAACCATCTCAGCTTGAGCGGATCAAAGAACAATGAATCTTGTAAAAGCACAAGAAGAACACAGAAAAAAGATAGACGAATTGACAGCGATCAAAGCGAAGTTTACTGATACAGACAATCAAGCGAAAATACAAGCGATCGTAGACGAATTATCGAAAGACAATATCGAAAGTAAGATAACGGACAAATCAAGCAAAAAAACAGACAACGAAAAACAACACGGGAATCGCTATCTTATCGCCGCAAGAATGGCAGAAGGATTCGTCGAAGCGCTCAACAAATTGACGCTCACCCCGGAACCAAAACTCACGCTCAAAATCGATCGGGAAAACTGTTCGATAGGGGAAGTAAATGCAGATGTAGAAACGGATAGATTTGTAAACATGAATCTTTCCATTACCGTAGAAACAAGTACAGAGCAACAAACAAACACACAAAACCAAAAAGACGAACCAACTAATCAATGAGCATGATGAGAAAATCAAGGATGAGAAAATCAAACAGGAGAAAATCAAACAAGAGAAAATCAAACAGGAGAAAATCAAACAGGAGGAGCATCAGAATGAGAAGGAGAACGAGAAGACGAAGAAGAAATAAAAATAGAGGGAGTACATCAATGAGCGGGATATGGGAAAAAATATGACAACAACAGCATAGAGATAAGTGAAGAATCTCCAGAAACATTGCAACTCAAACACGATATTTCTGACCATTTCAAATTCAAGGGAGAGGATATCGATCCAGGTGATATTGCTGATATCCAAACACGAAGCACCGACAAAAATAAACATAAAGTAAGCATCAAGGGGTATACGGGGTTTGTTGTAAACTATGTAGGAGAGAATATAGAGATCAAAGAATGAACGGTCAAAAAGTGATTGCTTCAATTTGACATCAAAGCAGCACAGACCGTTAAAGTGGATAGAATCTCCAAAGATCGTAGCAAGATCAAGAAAAACATGGAAATAACGTTCAACGCAACGAAATCAAAAGAATATATCAATGAAAAACTCAAGACAAACACGACAGGAGATCAAGGAAAATTCGAAGTGAAAAAAGATGCTGACGTAACAGAGACAAGCATAAAAGTAGAATATACAAATGCAAAAGCGTTGAAACCAGGTACTGACAACAAAGCTATCATAGATACTTTCACGCTCAATTTGGATGACAATTACATGATCAGCAAAGGAAAAGATAAAAGCATCCCTCTAGAACGACAAAAAGCACAATGAGATACAGAAGAATTGAACTGCATCAAGCCATACAAGATCGATGACGAAACCACAAAAATGACATACTACGGAAAGACATCAGGAGGGACGAAAGATCCGACGATCAAAATCATCAACAACATTACGCAGACAATAGAGGATGCGACAACAGGTAATATAACAAAGACACCTCTCTTCACGGAACTCACAAATCTGACGAAGCAAGATAAGACATTAGAAGAATATACAGAGAAAGTATTACTCGCATACGATACGCCAAAAACGACAAGCGTTGAGAAAACATTTGAAAATACAGCAACCGTAGGGTATAACGACAATAAATACGCTATCAAAGCAACATTCGATATTCCAGGAAAAGAAGCTTTGACACTCACATTACCGATAACCTATGTCGAATGATCAGCAGCAAACAACAATACATCATCAGTAAAATACAGCAAAAAACCACAGCTTAGCCGAGAAGATGGGAAGTACAATAAAATCACTGCAGAGGGAGTGATGATCAATGGTATCGTCTATGATATAGGAGTAGCTGACCAAAGACAAAAAAACATCCCGACAATCTTCTTCCGTCATGTAGAAGACAAAACATTGAAAAACGCAAAAGAACGAACGAAGGAATACAAAATAGAGTCCAATATTTTCGGAGTAAAGAAAATGAATGATAACGTACAAGGATATACAGAAGTAAATGCGGGATTCGGCAACTGCGAATTCGGCCCATTGACGGTCAAAGAAGGAAAACGATCAGACCCAATCACCTACTACAAAGAAGTATATGTAGGACAGGTAAAGGACGGAGACATGATTCTCTTGCAAGGAACGAAAATAGGAACCATGTATTTCGATCAGCATGGAAAATTTTCACACTATAATGCCAACGAAACTCAGATGACCTTTGATAAACAAACAAACAAAGTCGATTTGGCGGAAAACACACCTATAGGAGTCAAGGATCCTTTGGGTCAAAATGGAAGAAACCTTTTGATTACACAAAAGATGGAAGGTACGACACTCAAAGTAAATGTCATGGATCCTGCAAACACCTACACAGGAATAAAAACAGGAGAAGAATTCATCCAGACACAAGATCCTGAAAAAGCAAAAAATATCGATAAATATTTCTATACATGAGCAGAAACGAAGCGTATGATCTGAGAAAGCAGGATACTTATCTATGAAGCGCTCAAAAAGATATCATCAGACGATATAAACGAAAAGAGCGATGATCTCTTCAATTTGGTGAACGAAAAAGACAAGAAACCAAACACCGTGTTGGGTCCTGATCGGAAATGAGTGTATTCATACAAATTGATCAAAGGAACTACTGATGGAGAATATCCAGCGCAATATATCTACTGCAAAGTAAGCAACAAAGAGATATCGCTCTGCAATGCAGATGGAGAAGTATTAGAACAACAAAAGATTTTCTTGGAACAAAATAACGATTATTACAATCTTAAACTCAATGACGACAAAACACAGTTCAGCATTACAGGAAAAGAAAAAGAAGCGCAAAGCAAAATCCCCGTATTGGACATCTCCACAGACAAAGACTATAAGACATATTCATGAGATTTGGAACAGGAACGCCATTGTGGATATCGATCCGCCAAAGGAGAAGATGAAAATTCCTATCAATTTATGTGAAACAAATACACATCATTTGAAGTAAAAGTAAAAGGAGAGGAATTTGAAGGAGAAGATAAAATATCTGACATCAATACATTTTCCCTGACCAACGAAAATGAGGAAGGCTTTGGATCGTACAAGGACTTTTTCACTACGAAGAATCAAAAAAATCTGGGAATAGACGAAAAGACCTACAAAGAAGTGTTTACGAAAGTGCTTCAGGAAAAAGAGACCAATACGGACAAGTTGATCAGAGTCAAATACAAAAAAGGGAATAACATGTATTATATACCTATGTACTTGGACATAAGCAAAAAAGGAGAAAAAACAACCTTTGACATGGAACCATCAAAAGGATGGAAAGACGCCATCACAGAAACGGAAAAAAGATTGGATGATCTGGTAAAAGCCTACAGCATATTCTTGGAACAAGACATCACGACAGCAGGGAAAGCCAAAGGAGATACTATCCAATGACGATATCTTGTAAAACCTACTATGGAATCCATCAACAAATATTTCAAGGACCCTACTCAACCGATAGAGCTTACCCTTCAGACCAACAACAAGATTAGCGGAGAATATCAAAAAGAGCAAATCATGTTTGATCCAAAAAAAGAGAGCATCGACAAAAAGACGATTACCGTAAACAATATACAATATTCATTATCATTGAAACCGGACAATAAATTTGGATACAAGATCGTCGTAAAAAAAGGTGAAGTATCATCTGAATAATCCACAGCCAACAAAAACAAAACATAGACCCCGTAGCATCTACGGGGTTTCCTTATAGCTAAAACTTCCCAAAAAGATACTTCACCCAAAATGGACTTGACTTTTTTAAGTATTTAAGTATTCTCTGTTATAGGAAATAAAAGTAAAAACACAAAAAAACCAAAGCATATGAAAAATTTCATTTCATTTCTGTTCGCAATGGCGATGTGCATTGGTCTTGCGACCGGAGCATATGCCCAA
>CAZIVH010000004.1:0-23208 GCA_964542965.1 uncultured Candidatus Peribacteria bacterium
AATGCAGTTAAGATGAACCTGAAGCGATGTTCGTGCATGCGGTAATTCCCGCTTGTTTTGATAATAATGCACATGAAGTGTCTACGAATACTTAGATGTTTCAGTTCTCCGTAGGTGCAACACTTCATTTAGGGTCCGATTAGCGTTGACCCTGTTTTTTTCCAAGCACCGGTCGGAAACAAGAACAGATGGGAGCCTATTCCACCTGAACATCCGAACTTGCGACAGCGTGCCTTGCATAATGAATGCTTGGAAAGTAATTTACCATTAGGTCAAAGAACGTTTTTTTTACGAAATCCCGCTTCTTGCGATTTGGGAACAAAAAAATTAATAACCACGTGGTAAAAAATCTATACATATTCTTTGATAAATAGCAAGTGAGAAAAAACCATCACCGATACGGTGATGGCAACATTCATTTTTGTCTCCTCAAAGCATAGAGTGCTTGCTTCGGATTCTTAGTCGTCATGATCCGCTGACGGCGTTTGTGCGCAGGATGACTATATCCCACACTTGCTTTATTCTTTACCAGCGGTATCCAATTTTTGTAGATAGCATACCGTCCCCTGCTGAGCGGTTTGGCGGTATAGGTGATTGTGTACAATGGTTCCATATATACTATTTTTGGTTATTGTTTTACAAGCTCGGTACGGGAAATTTCTTACACAACTCTCTGACCTCATTTCTGAGTTCTGCTAATCTTTCTTCATTTTCCCTATTTTTCAACGCCTGATCGATAAACTCGGCAATCTGTTTTGTCTCTTCTTCCTTCACTCCTCTGGTCGTCATCGCCGGCATCCCGATACGAAGTCCAGATGGGCGAAATGGAGGATTCGGATCGTCAGGTATAGTGGATTTTGAGGTCGAGATTCAGATAGTATCTAAAGTTTTTTCAGCAATTGATCAGTCTACATCCGTTCAAGAAAAATCGACGATCACCATATGATTGTCCGTTCAGCCAGTAACTAATTTGTAGCCACGCGCAATCAATTCGTTTGCGAGTACTTGTGCATTTTTGAGTGCTTGCTGCGCATATGCCTTGAACTCCGGCGTCTGCGCTTCGTGCAATGCGACAGCGATAGCGGCTATGGTATTCATATGCGGTCCTCCTTGCATACCTGGAAACACCGCCCTATCGATTCTCGTAGGAATATTTTCTATCGTGTCTTCAGGTTTCTTCAAAGGATTGGAAACGATTCCTTTGCTTAAAATCAAAGCTCATCTCGGTCATCTGAGCGACTTATGCGTTGTCGTCATCATTACATGGAATCCATAATCCAACGGATTTTTCAAAAGTCACGCAGCGATGAATCATCAAATATGAGAGACATCAGCGAATGCGATAGCTCAGACTTCTTTTGCTATTTCGACGAATTTTTCATATTCCAATTCTCTCGGATATGCAGAGAATCATGCGAGAAGTATCTTCGGTTTATGCTGCAATGCTAATTCACGAACTTGGTCAAAATCTACCTTGCCTTCTGGCGTTGTCTTGTAGCGGATGAAGTTAAACACTTTGGAGAAAAAGGTCACCGGCGCACCGTGCGTGAGATGTCATCCGTGCGTAAGATCCATTCAGAGAATAGTATCTCCTGGCTCCATGAGTGCAGAATACACACATAAGTTTGCGGCTGCTCACGACAATGCCTGCACGTTTGCATGATCAGCATGGAATATTTCTTTGGCTCTATCGATAGCAAGCTGTTCAATCGTATCGGTATTTTCTTGTCCTCCGTAATATCTGCGGCCAGGGAATCCTTCGGAATATTTATTTGCGAATACGGAAGATTGCGCTTCCAATACTGCTGGCGACTGATAATTTTCGCTGGCGATCAATTCCATACCTTCGGACTGCCTTTGCTGTTCGGCAAGAATAGCATCATAGACCTGCTGATCTGTAGTTTGGATACTCTTCATGGTTTAATTTTGTAAATTATAAATTTCAAATTACTATATAGATATTCTCTCTTTGTTATCAAGCAACAAAAAAACATCGCCGCTGAAACCAATGGCGATGCTATGTTTTTTCCTCCAAGATATACACCGTACCTGGTCTTACTATGTTGAACATTTTGGCGAGATACATCCCCCATCGAATCAAACGATCCCTGACAGGATGATGATGTCCTTTCTTCCACTGAATACCTTCGATATAACGAAGATTCATATAGAAGCGTTCAACAAATTCTGCCACGTCAAAGCGTTCAATGACTACCCCGTGCGTGTTAGCGATAAAGAGAGATTTTTCATCTTTACCCGCAAGCACTGCATAATGAGGATAATTTTCTCGTGAGATAAACAATACGATCATAAGTTTATCTTCATCCAGCCATTTATGCAGCTCCTCTGTTTTCACGTTGGTCTTCTTGACGAAACGTGCATTAATAGCATTCTGACGCAACGCGCTATTCGCCATGCCAAGAAAATTCAGGGTACCTATACTTTTGATATATGACCATGGATTCTTGATGGCAATATCTTTACCATAACGCGTCTTTACTATTGTCTTAACGACAGCTTTTGCACAGCCAAATTCCCTCTTCTGAGGGACGATAACAATCGGCTTCATATGCCCCTCCTTTTTTATATTAGATTTGTTTACAACATACTAATGATCTCATCGATATTTTTCCTATCATTGGAGACTTTTGGTACTTTATGCTGTCCACCAAGTTTGTTCTTGGTCTTTAGCCATTCGTAGAATGTCCCTTGCTTGACGCAATGCACTTTAGGGAATCCCAATACTTTCGTATCATGTCTTTCATCGAAATAATAGGAATTCGCTTTTCATAATTCCTGATCCAACACTTTTGCGAATTGTTCTGGATCCTTAGGAGCTTTAACGAACTCTATGATCCGTTCATGGCATCATCTCACCCTTCCTCATTCAAATACCAATGGCCCTACCGTATAGTCTGTCACAATTACATCAGTCGCTTTGCTCGTCTGAAGCAACGCTTTCTCGATATGTTCCAATGAAAGACGTTCTCCGATCATATCTATGAAATATTTGGTCCTTCCTGCCACCTTTATCCTTCGCGGCTTAAGATTCGTAAATTTTACCACATCACCTATGACATATCTCCGCAATCATGAACAAGTAGTGATGACGATGATATATTCTTTGTTTATTTCCACCTCTTCCAACGTCAACACTTTCGGATTCTCTTTTCCGTATTCTTCCAATGGAATGAATTCATAGAAGGTACCGTGATTCACCAATAACAGCATATCATCTGCAAAATTGATATCTTGTACGCTAAAGAATCATTCTGACGCGTTATATGCCTGATAATATTTCATTTTTTTGGAGGGAATCAATTTTTCGAATTGCGGCTTGTACATATCGATCGGCAGTCCTCATCGAAAAAAGAGCTCTAGATTAGGCCAGACTTCAAGTATGTTTTCCTTGTGGGTGTATTCGAGCATCTTGTAGAGAAAATTCAACAGCCAGCCTGGCTGTCCATTGATGAACGTAATATCCTGGTTTACTGTATTCTCTATGATCGCTTGAACTTTTTCCTCTCGATTCTCGATATACGCAATATCATCGCTTGGTTCTTTGATCATCTTGATGATCTTTGGTGTATTCTTCTGAAGTATCGCAGAGATGAATCCCACATTTTCTTCTCCCGTATACGGATTGGTCGAGAACCCTCATCCTATAGCGAGCGCTTTCCCCATCAAAAACTGGCTTCTCGGATTATTTTTGCAGAAATAATTCAGCGCATCCATCCCTCATTTGAAATGGCATTTTTTCAGTCATTCTTTTGTGACCGGGATATATTTGCACTCACCTCAGGTCGTTCACGACGAAGTAGCGAATCGGTCGATCTTGCCCGGATAGGTGATATCTTTTTCTCCCTTGAGCATATACATTATCCGCTGTTCAAAATCCTTGTAATGAGAGATAGGGACTATGCTCTGGAAATCCTTGATCGTCTGAATGGAATCAAATCCGTATTTCTTTCCGAATACGGTATTCCTGCATTTCCTGATCAAATCAAAAAGCATCGTCTCTTGATGTTTGAATGCAGGCGTATGCAAATGAGATTTGACGATAAGATAGGTCTTGATGAGTTTATTTACCACGCGTCTAGGCGTATGCAAAGGATTGATAAACATGCACCATACAAGAAAAGTAAAAAAATTCCGTCACTTTCTTAGGAGCTTTTTTTTATGGAATGAATCCACAAATGCAAGAAGGAAATTTTTCGCTTTATTTTGCATCGGATTTCGCTATTTTGGATGAGCTATGTTTTTTGTTTATCTCAATTATCATATCGAATCATGAAGTATACATCACTACTCCTCAAAAAATTCATTTCCGTAAATGACACGCCGGAAAATATCGCAAAGAATCTCATATTGAAAACCTGTGAGATCGAAGAGATCAATGAAAGAAAAATATCTGAAAGTATCATCATCGGATATGTAAAATCTTGTGAAAAACATCCTGATGCAGATAAATTATCTGTCTGCCAAGTGAATTGCGGAAGCAAGGGGGAATACCAGATCATCTGTGGCGGCGCAAATATCGCTGCATGATTGTACGTACCCGTAGCATTGCCATGAACGTACTTCGAAAAAGCAGGAATCACGATCGAACCAAGAAAAATGAGAGGCATAGAATCCAACGGTATGATCTGTTCCAAAGAAGAATTGGGTATCAACGAAGATATCGAAAAGCATTCTATCCGAGATCTGAAGGAAGATCTTGATGATATCTCCGACAAAGATCTTTGAACTCCGATGAAAGAAAAATTCCCTCGACTGGAAAGCCGGGTGATGGAAGTAGATAATAAATCATTGACCAATAGACCTGATCTCACCTGACATTTCGGTGTAGCTACGGAATTGAACGCTATCTATAGCGGAACAAAATGAGCGATCGTATTCAACAAGATCCCTGACTATTACACTCAATGCACCCCTAAACATATCATGGATATTCTAGAAAACAGCACAAAGCCCGAAAGGAATGTTGTAGGCGAAAGCGAAGGGTTGAATGCATATATCTTATTGCACATCAAGAACACCACCGTCAAGCAAGCATCATTTTTCTCAAGACTGCAGACGATAGACCTTGGCAGCAACCCTATCAACAACCGAGTGGATTTTTCTAATCTCTTCATGAATATCAGCGGACAACCCATCCATTTCTTCGATGCGGAAAAAGTAGACGGTGATATCATCATTAGAAACGCCAAAGACGGAGAGAAATTCATGGACCTGTTTGAGACCGAACATACATTGAAAGCGACAGACATTGTAATAACTGACAAGAAAAAAATCCTTGCGCTTGCAGGAGTCGTCGGAGGTTTGGAAAGCTGAATCACGGAAGATACGAAGAATATCTTGGTCGAGATAGCCAATTTCGATCCTGTAGCGGTCAGGAAGACCTGAACAAGACTCTGATTGAGAACCGATGCGGAATTGAGATTCGAAAAGAATATCAACCCTCGATATACCTTATTCTGCCTGATCCTCTTCTTGGATGAATTGAATTACTACAAAAAAGATCTCGGTGCATACGAGATCGGATGACTTTCTTACTATATCAACAAGAAGATTGAACAAATTAAAGAGAAAAATGTCCCTATCGATATCAAGACTATGGAACAATTCATCTTCGGCAAAAAGACGAAATGATTGGACAAAAATGTGGAAGAGATTTTGACTGGTCTCGGCTTCGTCTATGAAAAAGGCACGGTCACTACACCACTCCGAAGATCGCCTGACGATATAAACATCACCGAAGATATCTATGAAGAAGTCGCAAGGATCTATGGGTATGACCAGATCGAACATATCCCATTATTGAGCGATACTACGTATACACCATACACCGACTATGTAGCGCTCCAAAGGAATCTAGAAGATATCCTCGTGAGAACTATCGGCTGCAACCAAACGGAAACCTATCCGCGGATCAGCGAAAAAACATTGCAGGAATTTTGAAAACAACCCGAACAAATGTACATGCTCCAGAATCCCGTCAATCCTGAAGCTCCCTACATGAGAGACGATCTCATCTACGGATTGCTCACGTATACCGCGAGAAACAGTAAATTCTTCGATAATTTCAAGCTCTTCGATATCGGCAACATACGATCAAAAACAGAGAAGTCTTCAGAAAAAGGCGAA
Source organism: uncultured Candidatus Peribacteria bacterium (assembly GCA_964542965.1). Lineage (GTDB taxonomy): Bacteria > Patescibacteriota > Gracilibacteria > Absconditabacterales > Absconditicoccaceae > CAJBLF01. The sequence goes on from CAZIVH010000004.1 coordinate 6,148, forward strand.
TTCGCTTCATCATTCGTGAACGAACAGACCCAACTTGGCGTCATGCTCTATGAAAAAAATATAGTTCAACGAGACAAAGACCCGCTCCTCGAAGCGAAACATATCGCCAAGACCATAGCGAAAGAATTGGAACTATGAGCATTGAGTTTTGAAAAGACAGAGATCTCTCATTTCCATCCAAAAAAACAAGCCACTATCAAACTATGAGACGCTAATATAGGATTCATAGGATCACTCCATCCGATCATTCTCCAGAGTCAGAAAATAGGAGAGACGAGCGGAGTCGTCTATCTCTCCCTGAACCTTACAGCTATTGTCGACCTCATGAAACAATCACACGAGCATATCTATACCTACGAAACCCTACAGGATCAGATCATCCGAAGGGATATCTGCTTCGTTCTCGATGCAAATAAGAATTTTGATGAAGTGATTTCAGCGGTCAAAGATATCCCTGAAGTGAAGGAAGTCGAGGTCTTCGATGTCTACGCAGGGAAAAACCTATGAGAAGAAAGAAAATCAGTTTCAATCAAGATAAAAATTGTCGGCGATGGAACGATGACAACCGAACAGATTAACGACATCTTAAATAAAGCGATCAAAGCCGGCGAGAACGCAGGCGGACAACTCAGAGGATAAGGTAAGATTTCTAAGAATACATTTTTTAAAAAAAGGCCCTCAACACGAGGGCTTTTTACATTTCTCAATCCAAGGTTTTTTTCTTTTTTCCTGTGTAAACACAGAGTAATATACATCCTATAACTAGGGGTCCTATTACTGCAGCCATAGCGAATCTTGTTGTTGGATATTTGTTTTCTGCAAAGTAGAAACCCACGACTGATCCAATAAAACACAGACCAGCAAGAATTAGCCATTTTCTTTTTTTCATCATATATGTGGATTTTGTTTTTCCTCTAGTGTTTCTGTATTTTGCTCTTTTCAGGCATCTCTACATCCTTCTCGATAAATAATTTTAATGCAGGTATCTCTGCAGAAAAATCCGCATTCGACAATTTATTTGTCGTGTATATTGTATCTCATTTGGGAGAATTCAAACGGATGATGAGTGATCCGTCTGGTTGTACCGTCATCACCATCTGCCCTTCCTTCAATCACTGAACAGATCAATCCTTCTTGGTTATATGATATCTACGGAAGCCATCGTCTTTTTTCACATCAAAATCTTTTCAGAATGCTTCATAGAGAATCTCCGCAGCTTTGTTTGCTTTCTCTTTGGCTTCCTTCATGCGCAAAACTTTAGCAAGTTCAGTCCTTTGCTGCACCGTATTCCCTCTCTGAAAATTACGGGAAAGTCTCATGATATCATGTTCTTCTTTGTTTTTATGATTATTCATTGAATATCAGATAGAGAATAAATCTTAGTATCTCTTTTTATAATTATTTTGCATAATTTGTCAACTATTTCTTCTTTAAATTATCTCTTGTATTCCTCTAGGAGTATCGTATACTCTTTTATGGAGTTACTTATTACTCCAAAAATTTTATTCATTACCAATATTATTCAATGACAACTGGTATCGTTAAGTTCTTCAACAGAACTAAAAACTTCGGATTCATCACTCCAGAAGATGGAAGCAAGGATGTATTCGTTCACGGAACAAATGTAATCGGAGAATCTATCGCTGATGGTGACACCGTTACGTATGAAATCGGTGAAGGAAGAAAAGGTCCTGAAGCTAAAAACGTATCAAAGGTTAGTGGAGCTGATGTTATGGCTGACTAATCAATGATTGTACAAAAAGATCTTACTCTATTATAGAACATATAATATCCATTATATACCATATAATACAAGAGACTTTTGGGAACTACCTCGCTATCATGCGAGGTTTTTCTTTTTATGAAAATAATGACTGCTGAGTATCAGGTTTTTCTAGGTAGCTTTTTCTGTGGATTTTGCATGGACCGTATTTCGCCAGACGATCGCGATGCAGTTGCGTGCCATACCCTTTATGTTGATCAAACCCATATTTCGGATATTTTTTGTGATACATCTGCATCTCTCTATCTCTTTCTACTTTCGCCAAAATGGATGCCATACCGATCTGCGGAATTTTTGCATCACCATCCACCACGGTTTCTACTTCTACCCCAAGCATAGCTCTCAGTTTGAAATCATATTTTCCATCTAGCATAATCTGGATGTTCTTTTTACCAATCTGCTTGATGATATTCTTCAATCATCTGACATTTTCATCCACGAAATTTTTCAATATCACCTCCAATCATGTATGTATGGAAGTATGTATTGCACAGCTTATGCCTTGTTGATCGATGAAGACATGATCACATTTCGCTGTCGTCCGATATACGTTTTTATGAGTGACTATTTTCTGATATAATCTTTCCCTCAGTATTTCTGAACACTGTTTAGAGTCTCTATATCCTTTGAGTACGATTCTTTTTTTGAGCGCAACAAGTCAAACATAGACCGGTCACGCAAGTGGTCCTCTGCCTGCTTCATCAATGTAAATCGTAATACGTTCCATTGCCTACGGTGATACGATTAGTAGCAATAAAATCAAATAAAAAAAACAGGGCTTGAAAATCCTGCTAAAATGTCTACAGAAAAGGTCCAAAACAAAAATCCTATGATTGCAGACTTTTTTCTTACCCCGATCATTGCTCTCCCTACCAGCATTTTTCTTGTGTTTTTCTTCTTCCTTTTGGGAACCGAGATCTGTTGTTCAAAAAGAGAAAAGCTTCGGCATTGATCCACTCATCTTATCGTAGCCATAAGCGTTTTCGTTTATGGTTTTTTTTTCGTAAAAAAAATCCGCCAAAAGCGGACATCTCTATAATAAGACATTATCGCTTAAAACCTTCCGATTTCATTTCCCATATCATCATAGGATATGTAGTCTACCCCATCATAGGTAAAATATCATTGAGGATGGATCAGATAATCATTTTTTTTGAATGCAATCAACTCTCCTGCTCTTTCATTATACACAAAAAAATCATTATTTTTGTCTTTATGATAAAACATCGCCTTCTTGTTTTTCACGAGTTCCTCAGCTTCTTTTTTTGTTTTAAGCGCGAAATCCGATCGATAGACGTGTTTGATATCTTTTGTTTCGGGAATGAATATTTTTTCCGAGATATACAAAATATCTTCAATCTGATTATTGGTGATGGCGATGAGTTCTTCCGTATTTGTGATGGTTTGCAGAGTTTCTCCTTCCATCGATTCCGCTGTTCATTCCATAGTTCACTTCATACAAAAAAAGATAATTTATAAAACCCTTCTTAATTCATCCAATGTTGTATCTCCTTTGAGCATCTTGATGATACCGTCTTCCTTGAGCGTCAGGAATCACTCCTCTCTCGCTTTTGCATAGAGATCGATGCCGATTTTATTGTCTACGATCATTTTTTTGAGCGCTTCCGTTATTTCCAATGTCTCTATAATTGCTATTCTTCACTGATATCCACTTCCATTGCAAACATCGCATCCTACGGCCTGAGGTATTTTTCCGTCGAACGGAAAATCAAGCTTTGGATCCAAATCCTTCATTTTTTTGAGAATATCTTTGATTTCCGCTTGTTCGCTATAATTCGCCTCTCTTTTGGTTCAGCACTTGGGACATATCCTTCTGACCAATCTTTGCGCAACAATCAGATTCAAGGATGGCGCCAACATGTACGGTTTGACTTCCATGCTCGTCAATCTCGGAATAGATTCGATAGCGGAATTGGTATGTAAGGTCGTAAACACCAAATGCCCCGTCAAAGCAGCATTGATCGCAATCTCTGCTGTCTCCTGGGTTCTTGTCTCTCAGATAAGAATGATATCTGGATCATGCCTGAGAATTGCCTTGAGTCAAATCTCATAGGTATATCATTTACTATAATTGATCTGCGATTGCTGGATGCCTTTGACCTCATATTCGATAGGATCTTCGAGCGTAATGATCTTTCTTTTTCCATCATTCAACGTGTTCAATATCGTATATAATGTAGTAGTCTTTCATGAACCCGTAGGTCAGGTGAAGATCGTGATTCCAGTATTCTTTTCAAGGTTCCTTTTCAATACTTCGTAGGTCCTTTCCGTAAATCCGATTTTTTCGAATGTCGATATTCCCTTGGTCGGATCAAGAAATCTCAGTACCGTACTCTCCGATTCTACGCCCGGCATGAAGTTAACTCTGACATCGACTTTCCTGTTCTCTCCGTGGATATCGGTCGCTTCAAAAGAGAATCTTCCATCCTGCGGCAAATAGTCGATATTCATTTTGGTGCCTGAGATGAATTTCATCTTCTGGAGATATTTTTTGAAATCGTCATGAGTGAATTCAAGTATTTCCTGCAATACGCCATCGATCCTGATCCTTACAATCAGTCCATCTTCTTGCGGTTGGAAATGAAGATCTGACGCTCCGGTTTGGAATGCAAGCCTGATCAATTCCATGATAAAATCTCCTGGTTCCATGGTATCTCTTTTTTCAAAGATCTTCTGAATCATCGCAATCGCTCATTTACCGGCTGCCTGTTTCTGTTCCTGATCGGACTTCCTTTTTTGCTCCGCGATGCCTTCCATATCAGCATATCGGCTCATCGCATATTGGAATGCTGATGGTGAAGTATAGAACACTTCGTATTTATATCCTTTATCTTCCAAATTCTTGAGCAGCTTTTGCAATCATTCAGAAAAATTATTCGTCGTCAACACCTTGAGCAAATTCTTATCTTTGGAAAAAATCAGCGTCTCTATTTTTTGGGCTGTTTCCTTTGGAAGAATTTTCAATTGCTCAAAATCAGGACTTATCCCTTGCAAGTCGTCTATTTCCAAAATGCTTTTTGTGATTTCCATTGGCATATAGTCTTCATGGTTCTGAAGTAAATAGTTTTGCCACGTTCTAAGTATATCCGCGATAGGAGCTTTTTCAAAGTTTTACTATCACTTCCTGATGTATTTGACTTGACTTTTATTTCTATTTATGTACGATATTATCAATATAAAGATCCCAATAGCGTACATCAATCTTATACGACAATAAGATTACGCCTGCCGACTTCTCGGCGGTCTTTTTATTTGTTTGCTTTATACGACAAAATGCCTATAAGGGCAAACCAAAAATAAAAATCAAAAACATGTCTAACAAAAAAAAAGTAAAACACATGACAGAAACAGAACAGAAAAAGGAGAAGAAATCGATCATCGGAGTCATTGATTTATCTTCTCCGGCAGAAAGCCAAATGAGCGTAGCTACTTCTGCAGCACGCATAGCGAATGCTACCGGATTAACACTTAAGTTATATCCAAAAAACAAAGGTCGAAACACTATTGATACCCTTTGGGTAGAAGAAATAGAAAGAAGCATACGAAATAGGTATGCTACGCTCCAGGTAAGCATCTGTGAGCCAGGTTTCTTCCAATTCTTTCCGTCCATCAACAGCATTGCCAAAAAACAACATGCAGCAATGATTGTGATCGGAGACACTCCGGAATTCCACAAAGATATGTGGAGAATAACAAAAGACTCAATACTTCCGGTGCTTTTATTACCGGATGAATACGAATTTACTAAGCTCAGCACGATCAGTATCGCCATCGATATGGATAGGAATGTCCAAAAAATCAAAGCGGTGATCATGCTTGCCAAAGCATTCAATGCCTCGGTCAATATCTTTATGGATAGACCAAAAACAGCCAATGAGCAGCTTGTGCTCAACAACGTCTTCCTGTTTTTTGGAAAACGATTGCAAAAAGCTGGTATTGCTTTCCAGACAGAAATGGTACGGAAACAGACAAAATTCATTACCCGTTTCTGTAAGTACACCGCAAAACATGCGGATGTGGCCGTCATGGAAATCCCTGAAGGAAGTATCCAAGATGAGGTAGAACAGAATATTGAGACCTTGATGTCGTTACCAAAATCCACGGCAAAAAACAGTCCCAAACGACGTCCTGTCCTCATTATCAAAACAAAAATTGACGCCAGCAGAATCAACTGGCGATACTAAAAGTACAAACAACAATGTAAAAAAAAGTCCGGCATATCCGGACTTTTTTCTTTATAAAAAAAACTGCCTGACACAGGCAGTAATCTGATAGTAATTCTAATGACAATCTCTTTCTTCAAAGACACTACGAATACGGAAGTATTCTTTGGTTTGTCCGATGTTTTTGCCAAGAATTTCAATGAAAAGTTCCGTATGTATCGAAGCTACTACTTTGTAGAAATTAACGATCTCTTCGGAATAGACTTTCTTCTGCAGAAAGACTGGCATTTTTTCTTTCTCCGATGGTAGAGCTTCTACTCTATACACCCTCATCGAATTACTTTCATCCTCCGGAAAAGAATTGATAAACTCTTGAGCGCTTGACGTTCCCTTGAGTCTTTCCTTGATGGTTTTTTCTAATTGTTCTAATTCGTCCATGGCTATAATGGTTTTGTTTTTTTCTACCTATATTCAAATACTTTACATTTTCAATACTTTATATCAAATCATAGGACAAATTACAATTTTTATTTATAGTTGAATTTTAAGAACTAATTTATACAAACGAATTGTTAACTTTTAGTTGTTCGTTGTTAGTTGTTTAGAATGGCATTCACTCCAGCGATACTTCAATATTTAGACATCAAGAAGCAGCACGAAGATTGCATCCTCTTTTTTCGTATGGGAGACTTTTACGAGACGTTTTTTGAAGACGCGAAGATCTGCAGCAAAACACTCGACATCATTCTTACGAGCAAAAACAAGAATTCGGAAAATGCCGTACCGATGGCAGGGATCCCCTATCATAGTGCGGAAAAATATATCAGCAAATTGATAGCTCACGGATATAAGGTCGCGATAGCGGAACAGACGACAGAGCCGATTCCTGGTAAAATCGTGGAAAGGGAAGTCGTCAGCATCATCACCCCATGAACGTATATCCAAGAAACCAAAAAAGAATACACCTACACGATGGGAATAACCTTTATCCCGCATACGAACGGGAATAGCTATCACCTCGCCCGAGGAGATTTCACTGTCGGCGAGTACCGGACCAAGAGTTTTTCGGATATCCAGGAAATGATTAAATTCATCATGACCATCAGACCGGTCGAGCTCATTTTCGATGTCGATTTCCCAGAGAAAGAAAGCATTTCCATACCGGCACAACAAGCGATGAAATCACTGATTTCCATACGGGACGTACCACCTGATCCGGAAAAATTCATTGCAGGGATGACCGGAGTCCAACAGATCTCAAGTTATGGGAAAGCTCTTGAAGATGGCAAACTAGCAACCATGGCACTATTGTTGTCATATGTTAATCATACCCAAAAACACACGCTGACCAATATCACAAAAATCTCATTTCATTCGCAGGATACGTATCTTCTCTTGGATGAAGTCACGATCAAAAATCTGGAACTTTTGTCTTCAAGTTATGAAGGAAGCGAGAGATACAGTCTTTTTCATATTTTGAATACTACGCAGACTGCAGGCGGGGCAAGGCTTCTCCATCATACCCTAACGAATCCGATCAAGGATCCGGAACAATTACAACGAAGGTTGGATCATATTGAACGTTACTACAATCAAATAAGGGACAAGGGAATAGGGACAAGTACCATGTCCCATGTCCCTGATACCATTCACCATCTTTTAGGCAACGTTCGTGATATCCCAAAATTAGTGACTACGATTCTGTATAAAAAATTATTACCGAATACCTTCATCAAACTCAGATCGACCCTGAGAATTTTCTTCGAAAATACATTCCTGCTCGATGAACTGAAAAAGCTATGACTGAATGATGTAAGCCTGAATTATCTACAACATTTGTACAATTATCTGGAACAGCTGTTGAAAAATGACGAAGAATACAAAGATGATATCGATTACATCCGCGATGGATACCATGCCCAAATAGATGAGCTCAGAAAGATCGCTTATCATAGTGACGAACTACTTTTGCAGTATCAGCAGGAATTAGCGCAGAGAGCAGGTATACCGACCGTCAAAGTGAAGTTTGTCTTGAACCAAGGATATTTTTTGGAAGTAACCAACAAAGATATAGAAAAATTTGAGGAAAGCATGAATCAAAAAGACGATGAAAAATCCTCCCTCATCCGTAGGAATACGCTGAAATGAGGTCAGAGATATTCTTCTCCGTACCTAGAGAATCTGGAATGAAAGATTTTACAGGCAAAAGATGAACTCAGCAAACTGGAACGCGAATTCCTCGAACAAGCGAAAATGAAAATAGGAGGAGGAACAAAAGAATTGCACGAATTCGCTGAACGGATTGCACGATTGGATCTTTTTGTCTCACAAGCACTGCTCGCGCACGAGAAGAAGTATACCAAACCGCTGTTTGTAAAGAATGATACCGTAGTCATCACAGAAGGAAGGCATCCGGTCATAGAAGAATTCTTACCGCTCGATCAACAATTCATACCTAATGACTTATTCTTACAGAATGTAGAAGGTAATAGGTATAAGGTAGAAAAAAACTCCAACGATAGCCTTCTACCTTCTACCTCCGACCTTTCACCAGGGTTTCTCCATATCATTACCGGACCGAACATGTGAGGTAAATCTACCTATCTGAGACAGAATGCACTGATAGTCTTGATGGCGCATTGCGGGCTGTTCGTACCAGCTAAGGAATGCCAGCTGCCGATAATGGACGCGTTGTTTGCACGTATCGGAAGCGGAGACAATATCGCAAAAAATCAGTCTACCTTTATGACTGAGATGATCGAGGTGGCGAACATCTTGAACAATGCAACGAAACACAGTTTCATCATCTTCGATGAATTGTGACGCGGAACGGCGACCTACGATGGTCTCGCATTGACCAAAGCAATCCTGGAATATCTCGTTACGAATATCAAAGCGAAGACATTGATCGCAACGCATTATCATGAATTGATCCAGCTGGAAGAGACGCACCAGGGTGTGAAAAATTATTCTGTCAGCGTGTATGAAACCGATAAGGAAGTTATTTTCATGAAAAAGATCGTGAAGTGATGAGCGAGCAAAAGCTATGGTCTCGATGTAGCTAAATTAGCGGGAATTCCGGCTACCGTCGTCGAAAAAGCAAAAGGGCATTTAGATGAACTCGAACACGAAAAAGGAACAAGGGACAAGAACAAAGAAACAAGCATAAAGGAACAAGGCATTTCACCTTTTACCTTGTACCTTGACCCAAATCCCGAATATGGCATCAAATACGAGAAGTTAAAATCATTATTGGAGAGTGTCGATCTCAACAATATCACTCCCCTACAAGCATTGCAGATATTGGACAAAATCAAGGACGAGCTAAAATAAGCAAAATAAAAATCTCACATATCATTTTTTCATTTGCTCTTACTTCCTGGCACTATTTTTTCATTTGCTCTTACTTCCTGACACTAAAGTACCAGGTTTGTTATAGAGATTTACACCGCACGTAGTGCGATTTAGCTTGATGTTTTAGATGATTATTTTTTATGTATTTTAAGACATTTTCCAAATATTTCTCGTTATCAACACACATATCACTATATCATACTGCCCATATAGGACCTTTATGTTTAAATGTACGATTATATAGATAAGAGCTATATCATTTTAGTTTTTGAACAATTTCTGATATTGGTATATCATTACTTTCAATAAGGATATGAGCATGATCTGATAAAATATTTTCTATTATTACGTTTATTCCCAATACTTGTGCTTGTCTTTTGAATGCATTTCAAATCAATTCAGTTCATTTACTATCAAAAGCCAATGGTTCTTTCCCTATCCCCATCATAGCATTATATCGTAATAACGCAATCTCTTCATCTGGAATGCGAGAATATTTAGTCACAAAAGTAAGATGATGAAATTGTGATTTTTCTATCATATAAAGAGAGATCACTCAATAAAACCAACCCCATCCTTTAGGGTGGGGATGTAATCACATCTTATACTATTTTCCACTCACCGAGCTTAATATCACCTAATCTATATTTTCCTTCACGGATCCTCTGCAGATCCAAGACATGATATCCTAATGACTGAAACAATCTACGGATGTGGCGCTTTTTCCCTTCATTCAATAGGACGCGATAATGATATCTTTTGATCTGGAATATCTTGAGTGCTTTCAGGACCTCGTCACCATCTTTTACTCCCTTGATTGCCTGTATGCGATCCTTCATGGAAAGGTCGTTGTCTAGCTGGATGTCATACTCTTTTTCGACACCGTTTTTGGGATGCTCGTACTCATTGACCAATCCGGGATCATCGGTCAGGAGAAGTAGTCAATGCGAATCTTTGTCTAGTCTTCAGATATAATAATAATTTTTGAATTCTGGAGGCAGGATATCATAAATCGTCATATTGTGTGGATCGGATTTGGAGGCAACGTAGCCTTTCGGCTTATTGAAGAGAATGATCTTCGATATCTTTTGCCCTGTAGCAATGACAGCTTTGAGATTGAAGTTCGGGGCTTGTATCTCTAGCCTATCACCCTCTTGGACTTCTTGCGTATAGGATTCTATTTTTTTTCCGTTGATAGAAACATATCCTTCTTTCACGAAAGTAACGAAGGTCCTACGGGAGATCTGATGATGGGTTTGTATATAGGTAAGTAAGCGCATTTTTTTTACGATAAACAAAAAGAGGGTCTTACGACTCTCTTTTAGTGGTTTTGCAGAGGATTTCAACCTATCTGTGTAGGGAATTATTCTGCTGTAGCTTCAGGAGCAACTTCTGTAGTTGTAGTAGCGTCTGGAGTAGTAGTTTCTTCTACTGCAGGAGTTACTTCGTCAGTTGTTACTTCAGTTGTTGTAGTTTCTTCTACTACTGGAGTTTCTTCAACAGTTGTTTCTTCTACTGGCTTGTTCATGCATCCAGCGAAAAGAGCAACACCAGCTGTAAGAGCTACTAGAGTAAGCATCTTTTTCATAGTAACAGTGGTTTAGCATATAAAAAAAAATAATTAACGCGCCTGCTGTATATCAAAATTCACTACAAATGCAAGACCATTATTGACATTTTTACCCTGAGATTTAAGGTGCTTATCAACTCACGAATCCAGAAGTCCATCCATCCGCTTATGTCTGCGTCCCCATCTACACACATATATAGCCTTAAAGTTGACAAATCGAACGCAAAACCGTATACTTATCACTACCATATTTATCTTATGGATATTCCTCATGCAGGAAAGCCAAACAAAAATCATAACCAGCTATAAAAAGATATCCAGGTTTTTCTTTCATTATCTTATTTTTTTCGTCGCACTGATAATTGGCGTTTTGACGTTCCAAAACATACTCTCAACATCAGCGAGCATCACGATATTTCAAGGAAATGACACCTTTGCGATGCAAAAGATGAAACTGATCGCTGAATTCAGCAAATTCATGAAACAGAACATCAACGATAATGATATGGAGATCCATATTCTCCAAGGCGATTTGGAAATCGAGAAATGATTCATCAAATCCGTCAATAATCTGATCACCTACAAGGGATTCACATTGCCAAAATACTTCTATGTCTATGGAACTATCCCTATCAAGCAACTCAGCTACTTTTCAGGAGGCGATTATTCTGTCGATGAATTGGAAAATATCGTAAATACCTTCGTATTCACCAAAAAGTTTACGATAACCAAACCATTCACTCGCGTCTATCTTCCGCTAGACACCACTATCATCAAAGATTTCAATCTTTCTTGCATTTTCGAGAACAAGCTCTCTTCTAGAACGTGCAATTATTATCTCGACGATTTTCTCGATAGTTTTTTCGTCTACAACATCTCCAAAGACTATGAAGGGATAAAAAGCATATTCGCCGCGATACAGAAAGACAAAGTCAAAAAATGAAGATTTTGCCAATGACTTTCTAAATATCTCCTTTATGCTAATGACTACAGCGAAACTATAGAAGATCTTTTCTGATCTTGCGGACAGAGCTATGCCGACCTCTTCAAAAGGACTACTCTCTTTATGGAGATCCAAACCACGATAGACAATCAATCCTTTGACAAAATCAGCTATAAAGACGATTCCTTGAATGCATACAAACTCCTTTCCTACCAACAGCAAATCTATCAGGACTTTTTGATCAACAAGGTGGATACCTATAAGATAAGCACCTATCTGGATTTCGTAAGAGAACTTATGAAAAAGGGAATGATCGCTCCTTTCTACAAGGATGAAATATATCGATACAACAATAAATATCTTTCCCTTGCATTGGAAAAGATATCGTATCAATCAACTATATTCGCACAAAATCTAGGAAGCAGCAAGATAGCATCACTCTTGACGACGATCAATACCCTTAACGAAGGAGAACCCATGCTTGGATTTGCAGGGCTCAATACCGAAGTACAAAACAAGACACTTATTACGCAAAAAAACATCTCTACTTGAGCACTTGATACTGTCAGTCTAGAAGAAAGAATTCAAAAGAGACTCTCCAATATCTCCTATCTGACCATCGAGAAAAAAAGCATCTCTGATACCACCATCGACATCGTCGGCTATCTGAAATTCATATCTCCGGACAACACAGAGAATATCAAGTCACACATCATCATGGAATACGTCAACGATGTACTGCTTATCAAAAGCATAGAGCTCCAAAACAAAGCAAGCATCAATGATGTCATAAAGAATCTTCTGTTAATACAAGATTTTTCTATCGGAGAGCTCTATAGTTATCTTTCGAAAAATCTCGTATTCTATGAACAAGAAAACGCTCCTATCAGCGCCAGTACCGATCTCTGTCCGAGCATTTCCGCACTCCGCAACATTACTGTCGTTTCCTGTACGAACACCAAGACGGTGGTAGAAAAAAATAATATTCGCTATACTTTCACCATTAAGAATGGATGATTGGATGATATTACTGTTTCCGACAGTACTATTGAAAATACCATCAAGACCTCATACAGCAGCATCATAGGCAATACCTACTCTATCAGTGATACGATTCAGGCTATCATCAATTATGAAGCTCCTACAACCGTTCGCGAATGAACCACCAACGCCATCGTCGTCTTCGAAAAAATCCAGCAATATCTCGGCATCAAAACGAACGATATCGCAGACAAGGATGGAAAAATGCTTGTGGACATCACACTCTGAGGCATCAATTTCATCGTCAACTATGCCGTGAGTACGAACACCATGTGACCTCGATATTTCAAGGATATTTTCCTTAAAGATAAACCATATCCCATCCAAAATCTCAATTTAACGCTTGATGATAAGAACCAAAACACTATAAATTCCTTTGTCATAGATCCGTTGGGCGCTATCAAGAGCGCTGACTTCACGGCATGGCAGAATTACCAGGAACGATTCAAACAATCAACGAACAACTAATAGTGAAAAACTAACAGTGTAGGAATCATTGCTTTATAAACTATGGTAAGTTCATGATAGTTCGTTTCAGCAAATCCTTCACTTTTCACTATTAACTATTCACTATTAACTGTTTTGTAGTATGTACAAAAGATTCACCCTCAACGAGCTCAAAACCGTACAGAATACTTTTCTCAATAATTTTTTCAGTATTCTCAAAAAAGAACATTGCATGATGGCCAATGATCTCTTCAAAAAGATCTTCAGGGAAGGGAAAGAGATTTATTACATGAATAGGAGCGATTTCACATTCAGATTCCAAGACACAGGAAAAGAATACATCCTCATGGATGAAAGAGAAAAAATCCAAGTCATCCTTGATGAAGATGGCAAAAGAGAATTCCAAAGCCTGATGAAAAATTTCATTTTGAAAAAAGAAAAAATCACCGGACAGAAATCTATCGAGCAGATCCTTTTGGACGAATTCCACACAGGACAATATTCTACGATCTGATGAAAGAACTATATGGTCTACGATATCGAAACCGACACCAATATAGAAAATCTCAAAGAGACAAAATTCCTCCTTGCGTACGCCATGCATCCTACCGGAGGGAATAAAATGACATACGAATACATCGACCAAGAAGGACTCAAAAAATTCGTTCAGAAGATGCTTGATTTCGATGGATATATTGTGGGCTTCAACAGCATTGCATTCGATAATATTGTTTCTGTATATAATGTTGGAGGCAATGAAGACGATATCAAGAAAATCAACGACAAAAGCATCGACCTTTTCCTTTTTGTACGGGCTATGACGGGCAAGAGATTGGGATTGAATAAGATCGCCGAGGCGCTCGTCAACGTCAGCAAAACACTCTCTTCATGAGCCGAATGAGAAATTCTTTATAAGAAATACCTCGAAGAAAACGATTTGGATGCGCTCGAAGAATTCAAAAAATACTGTAAGAACGACGTAAGGATGACTATGTTAGTGTTTCTCTATCTTATGCATTTCAAGAAGCTTTTCATCGAAGGAGAGGAAATCACCTTCACTATCGAAGATCTCGTAAACAAATCTCGTCAAGAGGTCAAAGAGACCAATCATATGGTCGGACAGAATATCTTTTGATAACTAATGAAAAACTAAAAACTAATAGTGAATAACGAACGAATTGTCTATATATTACCTATAGTACTCTACAATAGTACATAATATAATAGAATCCTACGTTTTTCACTTTTCACTATTCATTATTCATTAAAAAAATGGACATCAAGAAATCCTTAGCAAGCTTCTACGATATGGAAGCTGAAAAGTACTATCACACCAGGAACAAACATCGAGCTGATGCGGAGGTTTTTCTGGACGAGATAAAAAATCATGGGAAGAAAACGATCAAAATCCTTGAATTCGGTTGTGGAAGCGGAAGGTTTCTTGCACATCTTGCTCAGCTCAAAGGCATCAAAATCACCTATGTAGGCGTAGATATTTCCAAGAAGCTTTTGGCTTTTGCAAAAAAGCAGATCAGCGGGAAAACAGCACCGAAGCACATCCATGCGGAATTTGTATGCAAAGATATCATAGAATATATCCAGTGACTCAAGCAAGAATCTTTTGATTTTGTTGTATGAGTAGCAAGTTTTCAGCATATCCCTACGACCAAAGAAAGATTTATTCTGATCAAAAACATCTACAGGATACTTACCTACGAAGGGAAGCTCCTCATGACGAACCGATCATTTTCCCAACGGTTCATCAAAAAACATCGAAAAGTCATAGTAGCGTGAATCCGGAGATATATCAGGTCTTTCGGGAAATATCAATGGAACGATCTCTTTATCCCCCGAACCAACAAGACTATTACCTCAAAGAGATTCTATCATATCTATACTCTTCCTGAGCTGAAAAAACTTCTCTCCTTGAGTGGATTCGTCATCGAACAACTCACCTATCTCAATAAATGAATTACCGGCGTCTCCCGGAAAGTATCGCAGAATTCCCTCATTATAGGGAAAAAATCTATCTTCTTGAAAACAGAAGCCAATTAAGTATCCTTCTATCATACCTATCGACCAATATTATCAACTGGTCGTTCAGCGGTTTTATCGTTTAATCTAATAAAAAAATGAAAAAAATCCTTTCACTCGCATTGCTTGCATCATTTCTTGTTCTTTTTGGTTGCGGGAAAGCAGCACCATCCGATGTCACTTCTAGCGAAACTCAATCAACAAACAAATTCCAGTCATACGAAAGCCAGACAGATAAATTTTCGATCCAATTCCCTGGAGGATGGACATTCCAAGAAAACGTCTATGGTGCATCCGTAATGTTTTTCAGTCCTCTTACAAAAGATGATACACTCAAAGAAAACCTCGGTATCGTAAAGAAAGAGCTTGATAAGGAATATACACTGAATGATTATTACACAACTACACAACCAGAGCTTCAGAAACTTATCCCTAACTTCACCGAAGTGAGTAATGAAACTATGCAAATCAACGGTATCGACGCACAAAAACTTATCTACAAAGGCACACAGGGAGACGTTAAGCTACAACGAGAACAAGTCTATCTCATCAAGAACAAAGTCGTCTACATCATCACCTATACCGCTACAGAAGATACTTTTGACGAATATATCAATGACGTCGAAACTACTATCAGTAGTTTACAGCTTAAATAATATACCCTTTCTTTCAAAAAAAAAGGCTCCGGGAAATAACCGGAGCTTTTTATAATTACCACTTAACATTTCTTGAGTATCTCGCGGAACTCATTCATGTACCCGACGATGTATTTCATCTGGTCAAATTGGATTCCGCGAATCTCTTTGTCTTTTTGGAATTGCAGGTAGAGCGAATCGTGTATCTGCGTATCCGGATCGGTAGCCTGATCATAATGGATATCAGGATACAGATAGATGTGGATGCCATCGTATTCACGATTTTCTACGACCACTTTGCCGGTTCCGATAAGGTAGTGTCTCTTGTTGCATACGCCATCTTTGAGCTTCCTGCAACAGGAAGATTGGAACAATTCAAACACCTCTTTGATTTTCATATTCTCGAAGGTTTCCTGTCCCTGTTCGATTTTCAAGACTTCCTCCACAGGAAGAAAATCGTCAGGGATTTCATCATCGATATGAAATTCCTTTTGCGTCAGACTGAAATCTTCATCCATTTCTTCCGTACGGAATTCAGCAGATTGTTCAAGCATCTCTTGCGAAGCAAGAGCAAACGCCTCTTGGTCGTCTACGGGAGCTTTGAGTAATTCACCCAATGCGAAGATCCCTTTGCATGTAGTAATCACATGCGTGATACTAAATGTGCTAGGTGCTTCGAATGTCAGATAATCGTTGGGGTGGACATTTGGATCACTCAGTTTATTCCACAAATAGACATTGCATTCCTCTACTTGCGCACCAGCTTTCTTGAAACGGTTGCAAAATGTCTTTCGGGCTTTCCCCGTCAATTCGATGGGATGCAGAAAACAATCGTCTTCTGTGTAATTGATTTTTTTCGGCTTCTTGTCGTCCGGTAAAGCATCTTTGTCTTGACCACTACATTCATTGATAGTGTCAACAATGTTGTTTACTCCTGAAACTCCGTCGTCCTCACTATGGATTCCGTGACGGAAATCGGATGTTTGCAAATTTTCATTTTTCATACGTTGTGGATTTTTTTTATATTTTGTTTTGTCTTGATACTATATATATTTACACAAAAATAGCAA
>CAZIVH010000004.1:23308-51549 GCA_964542965.1 uncultured Candidatus Peribacteria bacterium
AAATAGCAAGTCTTATTGACAAGGGAAAATCTGATTGCAAGCTCGCATAAAAATCGCAGAACTTTGGCCTACATTCATCGATTCCTTGACACCATGCATCGGGATATGAACGACACGATCGACGAGTTTCAATGTAGAATCCAACACTCCGTCGACCTCATTTCAGAAGATAATGGCCGCACCCGGGTGATTATCGCTTTTTAGACTATCAAGCGAAATAGAGTCTTTTGTTATTTCAGCTGCTATGACCAATAATCATTGTGATTTTGCGAATTCTACCGCCTCCGGCGTATGACCGAACTGTTTCAATCCGACATTATTTTCCGCTCATAGCGACGTCTTCACGACCTTCTGTGTGTCTTCGGGCGATGGTGTATATCCGGTAAGCCAGACATCCCATCACAAGGAATCAGCGGTACGGATGATATTGCCTACATTGTAGGCGGAACGGATATTCTCGAGGATTACGATGTTTTTCATTCAGAACAAACAAAATAAATCTGAATCTATATATGTTTTTACCTAGGATTTTCAATAAAGGTTGAATTATTTAGGCACAATAGTACAATCGCTTCACCATTTAGTCATTTTATCGTTTTATCATTTAGTATGTGAATCACGGAATTTTTAGCGACCTACATCACTGCCTTTATCCAACAAACGGGGTACATCACCGTCTTTCTCTGAATGATGATGGAAAGTATGATCTTCCCGATACCGAGCGAAGCGATCATGCCGTTCGCAGGATTTTTGGTAGCGACCAAACATTTCAGCCTGCGATGAGTAATAGTAGTAAGTACAGCATGAAGTATCGTCGGATCGTTATTGTCGTATGCGATCGGATATTACGGAGGCAAACCGTTCATCAGAAGATTCTGAAAATATTTTCTTCTCGATGAAGAGGAATTGGAAAGCACGGAACACTTCTTCAAGAGAAGATGAAGCATCACCATCTTCATCAGTAGATTCATCCCAGTCGTCAGGCATCTGATTTCTCTGCCTGCGGGAATGGGAAAGATGAACCTGACCAAATTCATCATCTATACCATCATCGGCGCAGGTATGCGAAACACCTTCCTTACACTCGTCGGTAAATATCTGAAAGAGAATCGAGAGCTCGTCATGAAATATAGTCATACCGTCGATATCGTCGTATTAGCCATATTAGTTTGAATCATTGGACGATTTGTTTATCGTCAGTTAAGAAAAAGACACAAAATGAAACACAAATAATATGAAACCACTACAATCATCAGGCTTTGGCATCGTCGTAGACAAGAGCAAAGCAACGAAAACATTTCCCATGAACATCACCCCGTTTCCGCGAAGATACAGGTTGAATCATGAGAGACCTACACCAATACAAGAGGAAGATGATCCTATAGGGAAAATCGCTGCTATAGCAATGTTTGTCCTCTATATCATACTCCTCTGTCTGTAAATATTAAAGCCGGGTATTCCCGGCTCTTTTTTTATTCTTTGGTGCCTTCGACGAAGGCTTTGATGTCTTTATTCCTTTTCATGCTAGAGATACTTCTGCTGATTACGCCTTTTCTGAAAGACACTCGTCTATTGTATTTATGCAATTGATAATATCTCGGATTGGGCATGATCGCTACGAGAAAGCTCGCCTGGCTCTGGGTAAGATCTGCTGCATGCTTATCGAAGTAATATTGCGATGCCTGCTCTACTCCATAGATACCATCTCAGAATTCTATGATATTCAGATAGACTTCCATAATCCTTTCTTTGCTTCGCAGGAGTTCCATCGCCAAAGCGAAATAGAATTCAACGGCTTTCCTGAATAACGAACGATCCGGTCGGAGAAAGACATTTTTTGCTGTCTGTTGGGTGATCGTACTGCCGCCTATGCTCAATGATTGATTTTTGACGTTCTTTTTCATCGCTGCTCGCAATGCCTGGAAATCCACACCCCGATGTTCGAGATATCTCTGATCCTCGCCTGCGATCACCCCGTAAATCATATTGTTTGAAATCTGCTCTATCGGTACTCGGAAGTGTTTGAGCACGATCGGTCTACCATCAGCAACCTGGTCAACAAATCTGATCGGCATGAGCGGAGTCATTCACGGATTCTGCCGCTTATATTGGAGAATGAGAAATAACGAAAGAATGAACAGGAAAAACAACAATGACCTAAATCGTCATTCCAGATTTCGAAAAAAATTATCTATCTTTCGGCGGAATTTTGACATACTCTGACCATATATTTTATACCGCTTAAAACAAATGTTTTTTCGTATTGATTTGTTCTGGTATTTCTGTATCTTCGCCTGACCAAAAACACAAACGCATGAAACACAACAAAAAAATCGTGATCTTCGAATTAACTTTTGATGAAAAGAAAAACGAAGTCGAGCTCTATCTTACTTCGCTACTCCATTATCTCGAGAAAAAGATAACATTTGTCGATGAATTACGGGAGGGTGATGAAGGCAACTTTCTCATCAAACACCATCCCATTCCTGCGAGATACGAAGAGATAGTAAACAGAGAGCCTATGGTCATGGACTCTCGCTATGTATCTATTCAAATCAAGATCTTGTGGAATGAGCAAGAGAAATTCGAGAAAGCCATCTCATCTTTCTGCAAAAAACGGAGCATACACCTAACATCCCACTAACAAGATAGCCGGAATATTCCGGCTTTTTCCATTGATTCTTACTCGCTTTTATGTATATATCATTTTGTAACAAAAAAATATAAAGCTATGTATTTCTACGAAAAAACGATTGTGTATGAGTTGTTCTTCTCAAAGGAACAAAATGAGTTTAAAAAATGTATACTACCATTCCTTACAGGACTTGATACCATCATACCTGTAGAAGAAGCTGAAGAGCACGAAGGAGAGACCTTTCTTTTGTTTGGAGTCCTTGTCCCCAAAAGATATAAATCTTTTGTCAAAGAAGGTAAAGGACTGCATACAGATGACGAAAAGCAACACCGCATTTATCTCAAGATACGCGGTGAAAACAAAATTGCTTTTGAAAATTATGTATACAAATTCTTCGGTACACACGTTTGCAAACCTTTTGTACCAAAAGAGCCTTGCTAACACACCATGCTATTTGAATCTATCGGGGAATCTGCTCCGATATTTTTTTATTTCTGGAAATTTTCCAGACTTTCTATACAGTAATTTAAAATTCCAAATTTAAAATTGTAAATTTAACATGATATTAGGTTTAGCACCCATGGACTGATTTACTGACTGTGCCTTCCGCCAAATCGTGAAGGAGATTTTTGAAAAATATGGAGAGAAGGAACATGAATTGAAACTTCGGACTGAATTTATGAACGCAGACGGATACGTCATCAATCCTCCCGGCGTGATCAAACACCTTTTGACGGACAAGAATCAGAAGCATGTCATTGCTCAGATTTTCTGATCAGAGGAAAATATGCTCGTACAATGTTTCAGCGATATAGAAAAAAAATATGCGAAAGTATTCTCGTGAATAGAATTGAACATGTGATGCCCCGCGAGGAATGTCATGAATACAGGCTGAGGAAGCGCATTATTGAAAGATAGAAAAAAAACATTGGAGCTTATAAAAAAATTACGCAACACCGTGAAGATGCCATTCAGCATCAAAACGAGAACAGGAATAGATGAAAAAGATACGAAGAAGCAGATGGAATTTTTGATCGAAGCGAGCGACCATGTTGATATGATAAGTATCCATGGAAGAACAACGAAACAGATCTATTCATGAGATGCAGACTGGAATTTCATTTATGAGCTCAAGAAGAAAGCGAACAAGAAATGCAAGATACTAGGAAATGGTGGGATTAAAAACTATGAAGATATAGAATCAGTGAAATGAAATTTAGACTGAGTGATGATCGGTCAAGCAGCTATCGGAAACCCGCGAATCTTCACACCACACACTCCAGATAGAAAAGAATTGAAAGAAACAATATTGAAACATCTCGACTATATGGTCGCGTATGAACAGTTTTTTCAGAAGCAGAAAGCGAAATTCACCGGGACCTTGGAGATGCCAGACACAGTTAAGATAGTAAAAAAAGACATCCCACAAATGGTCATTGTGGAATTTAGAAAACACTTATTCCAATATCTGAAATGAATCCCGTGATCCAAAGAGATGAAACAGAAATTGAGCACTATCGTAGAATACAAACCGCTCGTCGAAGCGATCCAGGAGTTTGGCTCGTTATCCGAATAAGTCAGAGTGTAACGAATGAATTATCGAGATAACAACCATATATTTTTAGTTGGAAATATATTTTGGATAAAAGAAAAAGGGGTGTATTCACCCCCCGTTTGATTCATGATTCGTTCGTTTTTTTCGATTTCTTCGACTGAGAAACAATCAACAGAGAAAAAATCCAGCGGAAGAAGAAAAAAAGAGATAAGAGGATCATGCCCAATGCTACCAACGATTTAATCAAGAGGCTATTGAGGTCCTTCTTGAGATTAGACAGGTCTTTTTGTACTTCTCCTGTCAATGTCTTCACGGTAGCAACATCTTTCGATATGCTATCAAATTCTGTAGACACCGAATCGAGGGCGCTCAAACACACCGCAAGAGAATCCTTTTCTGCTTGTGTAAGTGGTCTGGCATAGGTCTGGAGCATCCCTGCCGAGATGATAACCAGCAACAAGAATAATTTTTTCATAGTTATTTGTGTTTTCTATATAATATATATTTATCCATTAATGTCAATACATAAATAAGTTTCAACTACTAAAAAATTCAAAGAGCAAACTAAATGAATTATTGAGATAGCAACTATATATTTTAAATTGAAAATATATTTTGAACAAAACAATAAAGTCCGCTCATAAAGCGGACTCCATAATAATAACACAATCAAGTATCCCAATCAGGCTGATACGCCTCCATCGACAATGTTTGGGAAGTAATAATCGTCCTGATTGATCCATAGTAGCAGGAATGGATGATTTCGACCATTCTCCTTTTTCTTTTATCGTCTTTTTGGACAGCATGATCTTTCTCCATTGATAATCCGGATAGAGCAAGAGTCCATCAGAACTGTCTACAAAGAAGAACTGTTTGGTTTCGTCTATCCATTCATTGGGCAACAGGAATCGGCCCTTTTTGTCTGCTTTCCTCAATGCGAAAGTGCCGCAATACTCAAGAAGAACATTTTTCTTTTTCATAAAAATTTTTGTTTAAAATATTTATATCTATTTCCCATAAAAAGTCAATCTCACCTTCTGACTTGGACTTTTTTCCCGTTTTCCAATACATACCATACAGAACATGAACTACGAACGTTTTGATCACGAAACACAAGGCACCAAGAAGTCTATCTTCCTGGTAAATATGACCAAGGAGCTCGCTCCGCATTTTTCTGAGTTGGCGCTCAATGGTATAGAAAAATATCTCAAGCAGGGGAAAAGAATAGGAATCCTTGTAAATAAAAAATGATATGCATGATGAATCATCTGTCACGAATGCTGAAACATCCCGAAATGCAAGAACTGCGATGTCAGCATCAGCTATCATAGACTCGAATCTGGAGAGACTATCGGTTTGTGTCATATCTGCAAAACACAGTACAACATACCGACAAGCTGTCCTGCTTGCCATAGCAAAAAGATCAAAGAGTTTGGCTTATGAACACAAAAAGTCGCTGAGTTTTTGAAGAACGAATTCAATAAGGATGCCTTGATCATCGAGTCCGAAAGCGTGAATTCTCCGAACAAGATCAAGAGATTGCAAGAAGAGATCGCTAACCATCAAATAATTATCTGAACCTCACTCCTCACGTGTCCTCCGAATAATGCGCAGTTTGACCTCGTGATTTTCTTAAATGCCGATCTTGGATTGAACATCCCCGACTATACGTCTGCGGAAAGGAATTTCTATTTTTTGTACGAAACGTTTGTCAAACACACTACGGCAAATTTTATCGTGCAGTCCTTTAACCCAGATCAGTACAGCATTCGCACGGCCTGCCAGATGAGCAAAGAAAAATTTTACGAAAAAGATAATGAATTCAGAAAAACAAACGGCTATCCTCCGTTCGGAGAGTTGTGTATAATCTTATATAAAAATGAAATCGAGGAATCGCTCTTTATCAAAGTCGATACCTTACACAAAGAGCTCCTCTACCTCAAAGAAAAATATCAGATCACCGATCTGGAAATCTACTCCACTCCTCCGCTCATCTACAAGATGTTCGGAAAATACAGATACAACATCATTTTGAAATGACCGAATGTCAGGAATTTCATGGATATCATTTTCACCAAGCTGAACCTCGCGAAAAAAGGGTTCAAGGTCGATCGGATGGCGGAATCGATTGTATAATTACTCCTCCCAGCCCTCCTCTGAAACAAAGGAGGGGTTTTTCTAAAAAAAATAAAAGTCCCTCTGTTTCAGAGGGATCTAGGGAGTAAAAAAAGAAAAAAAATCCCGGGAACCCCGGGATCAAAAGTCATTTTAGTAACGGATACAAACGATCCATTTGTTTTGCTATGCGCGCCATTTTTTTCTTGATCCTAGGAGGATATACTATCTCCTGACGAGCTGCTATCACTCTGCATATAGGACATTCCTCCTCATGAGGGAAACAACTTACTTCCAGATCGCTGTACCGTTCAAACAGACGCATAAATCTCTTTCGACGAAAGTTTTTGCATATGTTCATATTATTTTTTTGAATATAGTATTTTTTCTCTCCACAAAAACAATCTCTATAAAAAATCCCCGGAAAACTCCCGGGAATTTACTATCAGTTATTACTATTCACTGGCATCATCCTCAACATATTTACCACCAAGAAAATCTAATTCGATTTTTAGTTTGGTATATTTTTTCTCAAGTTTATCTATTTTATGCCAGATTTTGATACTCCATAGATCCTGAGATAAAAAATACTCCATAGCATCTTTATTCTCCAAAAACTTTTCACTTCGTGCAATGAATGCTCCGGACTTTTCAACTGATTTTTTGTTCGTATCTATTTCGTTTTCGATTTCTATGATTTTGTCAGTTAGTTTTTCTCTCTCTTCAGAGAGATTCACTCTTTCAATCCAAGCATACACTGTGAGTGTCGCTGTCATTGTTGCTGCTACCTTACCAGCAGCAACTATAGAATCTGTCGTAAAAAAAGTTGGAAAGAACCACGCTACACACAACAAGATTACACCTATACCTATCAAGCAGATTCCTCCTACTTGGATAAATGTTCTTATTGTTTTTTTTCTGCGCACATAATTTTTTTTTATGCGCTCCTCAATTTTTTGTTTGTCTTCTGTGTTCATAAGATTGTTGTTTTTTGTTTTGTATCTTATATCTTTTTCTATTAACAAGTCAATTTCTTCAAAAAACATAAAAAAAGCCCGGGAAACCCCGGGTTAGCAATCAAATTCATTGTGTAACATTTTTGCTTCTATATCAAGCCGATCCCTCCGTAAGCGGACTTTTTCCGGAAGTCTTTCTCTTTCTTCTTCTGAAAGATGTTGAAGATACCGCATCCAAAATGTTTGGTACTTTTGATGATGACGACATCTTGCATTGCTCACTATAGTTTCAAGATAGTTTTTATTCCAAGACAGTAAAAAAGCGATTACATATCCTATGGAATAACCAAAGCCAAAAGCAATCAGATATATTTTTGTGAATGTATAAAAATCCACAAATAATCTATCCCACTTCCATACACTTACTGCCACGAAAACAATAATCAATGGTATACAGACAATAGTGTCTTTTTTTTTGTTCCACACATAACTTTGGATTTTTTCTTCATAAAGTTGTTTTTTTGTTTTCATAGTGGGTTTTATTTTTCATTTTTGTATATTTTTCTTACAATAAGTCAACCTCTCATGAAGAACAAAAAAAACCTCGGGAAACACCCGAGGATATATACGTTTTGTATATTCGCTACCAGGCAATAGCTACACATTCTTTGGTAGAGACTATTTTACATAATGCTACTCTATCATTGACAGCAGCACCTGTACCCAGGCATACATAAGGTACTTTGAATCCATATACATACACCGGAAGCTGTTCTTCGCCTCTTTTTAAGAGGAGGAATTTTGGATTTTCATTGTTGTGCTTGAAAAACACATAGAATTCATCCTTGATAGACGACCATTGTTTATCCTCAGGAACATAGCCTGCATATGCAGGAAGCTCGTTCCAGTGTTCGCCGAAAGCAAAATGGGATGGAATTTTCGATAGAGCTTTATAGCCGAGGGCGAAGAATTTTGACATGATCGCAATATACAATTGCGAAGCACAAACGGTAAGTTCATTGATCGCTTCACCGATAGAGGTTTCTGAAACAATAGTGATATCTTTTGCAAGCATTCCTTGTCTCACTGACTCTTTTTCCCGCAATATGGTTTCCATATGTTCCTGTGCACCCGGTTGTTTAGCAAACGACTTTGCCGCTTCCAAAAATTCAGATAACATATACTCTTTCATATTTTATTTTTTTATTGGTTTCTGCTTTTATATATAAATATTGTATAAAGTCAACAAGTATTGGATATTTTTTCATTTGTCAACGCTAAATAGTAGCGATATGGGGACTTTTTTTGCTTCTCATAGTATCGTGAGTATAATTTAGATGAATAAACGATCAAACGGATATATGACAAAATAACATCGTTTGAGCGTTTAAGCGTTTTAGCGTTTATACCTTCCGCATGGAAATCATCCAGAATGTCGTCTATGATACGGATTACAGTGCATATATCGCAGATGGCGGATATCCCCTTTTTGAAAAACCCGCGAATGAAAAAATGTGATTCTTCGATAAACTCTTATCAGGGATTTTTCCTAGTTTATTCGCAAAGAAAGGAATCTCTGCAGTCACTGGCATCGTAGGCAAAAAACCGCAAGAACCGTTACCGGAAAATGTGACGATCAAAGACAAAGATCTCAGAGATCAAGTGAAATATATCCTCGAGCTCCCTGACGATAAATACAATGACGGATTGCTTACTAGCAAACTCAGAGCGTTTATCGCTGATACCGAAAAAGAATACAATACCGTAGTCAATGACTACAAATCGCATATAGCGCCTTCGTATCGGGAATTCAAATCTACACACTACAACATTTCCGGATTGCTCGGAAAGACGTATTACGCACAAAGCTATCCATCGTATATCGATGCATTGCGGACAAGAGACATCTTTGGTTTCCATGCAAAATGGGATATGAGCCGATTTATCTATCCTGAAGATGACGCTGCCATTCAATCGATGCTCAAAAACAGAGCGACACAGCTCAAAGCCGAGGTAAAAGATGCATTGCAAAAAGGTATCACGCTCGATACGGAAATCGAGCAGCAATACAGGGACGTAGAGATGATCAGAGAAAAATTGACGACCCGTGAAGAGAGATATTTCGAGAATTCCTTCTACATCAATATCTACGATGAAACTGAAGAGAAGCTCAAAGAGACAGGGAAAAAAATGGAACAGAAGATATCAGGATACGGCATCAGGATCAAGAACGCCATCCAAAGAATGGACGAATGATTCGTCTCCGGTCTGCCTCTTTGTTCAGATGAATTAGGTATCAGCAGAAGTTCCGTCACCTCGTCGCTTGCCGGTGGATTTCCGTTCATCTCCAATGATATGGTACAAGACACAGGAATCCTCTATGGAGTAAACCTCCACACCTGAGGATTGGTGATCTTCGATAGATACAATCAAAAATTACCGAACATGAATAGTGTCATACTCGCCACTTCCGGAGCCGGAAAATCATTTACCGTCAAACTTGAGGCATTGAGATATCTCATCAACGGTATCGATGTCATCATCATCGATCCGGAAAACGAATACAAAGCGCTCTGCCAAAAGGTTGGCGGAACTTATGTAAATATCGCTACAAATTCACAGCAATATCTCAATCCATTCGATATCCCTCCCAAAATCGAGGATGTGGAATATGGGAAGTGAGACCTTTTGAGAAGCCACATCATGAATCTCATCGGAATGATCCAAATCCTGATCGGCTGATGTACGCCGGAAGAAGAAGCCTTGCTCGACAAAGCGTTGCAAAGCACGTATTCACTCAAATGATTCTCGCTTGATGCCGATAATTATGAAGGGAAACAACCGCCTATCATGGGCGATCTCATGAATGTGCTCGAAGGTATGGAGGGTTGAGATAGATTAGCATTGAGACTGAGCAAATATGTTAATGGGACATTCGGTAAAGTATTCAACAATTATACGAACATAGACATCAACAACAAGTTGACTGTAGTAAGTATCAGAGATCTGGAAGATGCCTTGAAAACACCTGCGATGTTCAATGTACTTAACCGAATCCGGACCAAAGTAAGATCCCAAAAGAAAAAAAGAATGCTTGCCTGCGATGAAGCCCGGATTATGTTCCAAAACGATACGTCAGCGGAATTCTTGTTTGGATTAACCAAGAGAGCCAGAAAATACGGATTGGGCATCACCGTGATATCGCAAGACATCGAGGACTTTGTAAGAAGCAAATACGGGAAACCTATTATCTCCAACTGCGCATTGCAAGTACTCCTCAAACAATCTACAACTTCCATCAAAGCATTGAACGAATTACTCGGGCTTTCGGAAGCTGAGCAGAGAAGACTGGTAGCATCAGGGATCGGAGAAGGATTGATCTTTGCAGGAAGCCAGCATGTAGGAGTGAAAATATTAGCCTCTCCGGAAGAGAAAGCATTCATCACTACGGATGTAAAATAGAGTTCAGAAAAAAAATCATATTATGTAATATCTCTCATTTAGCATTGTGATTTAGTATGGCAGAAGAAAACAAAACAAGAGACACGAATGTTAAAACACAGCTTTCATTAGCAGCTGCCTTGTTTTTTTCTCCGTTGGTGCAAAATATGCTAAAAAACAATACCTGGGATATTACGGATAAAGATAGGAATTTTATCCGCTGATATATCAAATTCGGATACATCACCATTATTTTCTGACTCATCACGATAGCTGCAGGTGTATCGAATTATCTTTGGGTATTGGATATCTTGAGTATGACATATACCGTCAGCATCTTTATCCTTTTGTCCTTGCTCGTCATCAGCATCGTAAGTATCCTCTCGGATATCAGCCTATTGAAATCAGGAACTATGGATTTGCAGACCTATACGGTGGAAGGGAATAGAAAAGAGATTATTTTCAAATATATCCCTATCTATAATATCTATCTCCGATATCAGGCACATACGTTCGAAAAGCCCAATCGACGGATAAAAGAATCTATCATTCTCCGGACAATTTTCTTAATCATTTGTCTCACAGGAAGTGTACGAGGAAGCAGCATCGCATTGATCGTCATTATATTTAGGATAACGTCATTGGTATCAGATATCGATATTTTGAGCACCCAGACTAAACAATACATCAACAGGATATTCTTCAAAAACCCTGAAGAGATTCGAGGATATGCTACAGGATTCCTGAAATATGCGGGAAAATCTTTGATTCATCTTTTCAAACCATCTCTCCCATACTCTCTAGACACCGAACTGACCCAAGAAAAGTGAATGTATAGCCGCATCATCGACATCAAAGGCAACACGGATATCATCATAGAATATATCATCGGTATCATTGTATATGCATGACTACCATATCTCATCCAGATAGATTTCACTGTTCGGACATATTACGCAGGATTCGCTTTACTGATCCTCAGGTATACCACCATGGCGATACAGCTTAAGCATCTGCCACATCTTCCTCTAGCAAGAGAGATATGGACGATATTGAAATGAATAGGTTCCCTCTTTACAAAAAAATCTTTTACACCAAATCCATAACGATGTACTTCACACACACATTCCCCACTCGCATAGTCAAAGCTATCGGTTCTCTCATGACCGCTGCTATTTCGCTCATTGCGTTCGCTCATGGACAAAGCTGTACCCTATTGCCAGGATTTTCGCCGAGCACCCTCACCAATGGAGTCTCTAGAACAGCTTTCATGATCCCTGAAGCGACATACACACAAAGTTGCAATGACGCACAAGGGACTATCACTTGTGACGATGGAACGCTCATCGGCGGCAACACATACAAATATCCCTCATGCATACCGCACACACGAGCAGGATGTACTACTCCTACAGGAGCAAATCATCTAGAATATAGAACATTATATAAAGCAGGATCTTCTACATACACACAAAGTTGCAACCAACTCAGCCAAAGCTTGCAATGTCTCAATGGAATTTTCACTGGATGAGTCACTCCCCGATTATATACCTTCGGTATGTGTGTCGATCAGAATCGGGCACAATGCATCGATATCCGAACCTCAAGTTATAAAGACCATGGAGAAACCATAATAGGATATCAAGCTTCCGTACCTGGAATCTGACAGACCTGTACCACGCTTCAAAAAACACTTACCTGTATGAACGGAAACCGATCTGGAGGAACGCAAGCATCGCTTGTTACTGGATGTACCAATCCCACAACCTTTACCTGATGTATAAATCCACGAACCAATAGTCCTTATCCGCACGGTAGCAACCTCACTGCATACACCAGTCCTTCAGGTGTCTGCAGCAATCTCACCAAAGTTCTGACCTGCGTCAACGGCGTACGATCAGGATACAATCCATCAATCTCTAGCGGTTGTTTGGATACCACCACTCTGCCATGTTCCATGAGCACATTAGGCTTATGAACAGGAATGGCGCTCCACGGTACATTCGTAAACAAATATACCCAAGAATATGCGTTCCAAGATACCGACAACTATTGTGTAGACTATATCAAGACACTCCAATGCGTCAATGGAACTCGATCGGGCAATGTTCCAGGATTATTTACCTCATGTAAAAACGTAGCTGCATGATCATGTTTCGATCCTCATACCAACAACCGAATAGACCCTTACGGATACGTTTTTAGATACACCAACGACGAACCGCTCTCGGCCACTACCTGATGTGATAAGTTAAGAGTAAAATTAACATGTGATAATGGTTTTTGGTCATGAGGCAGCATCAGTATGTCTCCTACTTGCGGCAATTGTGTATTGCCTCGATGAGCTATATTGCCAGAATGAGCAACAGCAGTTTGATATTCTGTAAGATTACGAGAAACCACTGGTATGAATTATGTTGGTTGATGCGCTCCTTATAGCGGACAATTTACCTGTACCAATAGTATACTGCAATGAGTAGGAACAGGATGAGCATATCCTACAAGCAACTATAGGTATACGTTAGCACAATGTATGAGCACTTTTTCACCAAGGGCATGTACCAATCGAGAATGAGGAACGATTCCTCATGGATACGCTAATTCGGTTACCGGATATTCACAAACAGGATCTGAATTACCGAAAACCTGTGATCAAAACTACGCCACACAGCTCACCTGCATCAACGGGGTGATTGATGGGAATCGGCAGACCTATAAATATGCAGGCTGTACAGGAGAGACATTACGAAACGGAGTAGATATCTCCATCAAGGATTCTCCTGGTATCGCGAGCCAAGTCGACCTCCCTATCCAGATTATCGCTCAAGGTTCTAGTCCAGAGCTCACCATACTTTTCAAAAATAGATGAGACACTCCTGTAGATATTGCTGCGCCAAACATCATCCCTGCATGATTTCTTACCTGTACATGGAACGAACAGAATTTGTCAGTGTACAAATCCAGAGATATCACAAGATTCTCATTGCCTGTAGCAGGGAAAATGGGACAGCTTATCAGGATACAACCACTCTTCACTCAATCTTTGGGACAGAAGACGCTGATATGTAAGATTGACCCATCATGACTAGGAGCGGGAGTTGGTGACACATCTAACGATATATGGTCGTGAACATTCGAGATTGTGGAAGCAAAAAGGTTTGACCTTGCGCTCAGCAGGAGCATCGAATCGATCAAGATGAATTTGGAAGCTGCAGAATGAGCCATAGGAGCAGAAGGGGTACAGTATTTCGTATTCAATAAAGTCATGAATGTCTTGGTACCGTTGATTATCATCATCGGTATTCTCTCTGCGATCCTTGGATTCTACAAGCTCATGTTCTCTAGCGACGAAAACGCGGTCAAAGAAGGGACAAGATATATCGTCTTCGGTGTAATCGGTATCATCGTCATCATGAGTGCCAAATTCATCGGACAGAATGTCTATGATATGCTTACCACAGAGGCGATAGAATGATATAAGATAGCTAGCGGTCTCTACGATAAGATACTCTTCCCATTTATCAAATTCGCCATCTACCTTGTTCTCGGAGCGATGTTCGTTATCCTTGTTTCCCGTGTCATCACCTTCCTGTTTGGAAGCGATGCAGATGCACAGAAAAAAGCGGGGACATTGATCGGACGGAACGTCATTTCTATGCTGGTCATCATCGGTGCTAAGCAGATTGTCGAAGTAATCTACGGACAAAGGGATCAAGTAGTCAACCCAAACATAACGAATCTTTGAGATATCGGTAGTGGAGTGCTGGCAAGCAAAAATATCCCGATTCTCTATCAGATCATCAACTACGCATTAGGAATAGCATCGCTTGTCATTCTTGTCATCATCATTATCCAGACCGTCAAGCTTCTTACTAAGCCGGATGATCCTGCGCAGATAAAAAGCATCAAAAACAGTCTCGTCTATATGTTTATAGGCATTCTCATACTAGGTGCCGGATACCTTATCGTGAACTTCGCCATTATCCAATAATTACCCATATATTTCTCTTCCACCAAAGCTCCGTCATAGTTACGGAGCTTTTTTATCTAGTATTGCTTTTCTCAGGCAGATTTATATAGTATAGATCACTTTATTTTTTGTTATGTAAAAAATGCGCACGTTTTTGATTATCGTACTTGTACTTGTAGGGATAGCATTCATCGGATCAGTACTTTTGATGTCTCCAAAAGGATGACTCTGACTAGGAATAGGTGGAATGGCCTGAGGAAATGAATATGGAAGCAAAAAAACATTGGAAAATAAGCTCAAAAAAGTAGCTCTTGTCTCAGGGATCATCTTTCTTCTTGTTTCGCTTATTTTACCGTATACCAAGTAAGCAATGATCACATTCAAAAAAAAACTCGTGAGAGATATCATCAGATATACCTTTTTCTTGTCGTTGTTTTTTCGGGTATTGATTAGTATCTATGTAGGGTACCAATATGTCGCAAGATCATCTACCCAAGTAAACACCAAAGGAGGGACTTTTGTGGAAGGTATTTTTGGCAGCACGTCATATCTTCCTTATCTCCGCAACGATATCCAAAGCAATTTCTATCAAGGGCTATTGTTTAACGCATGTCTCAAACCTTCATATGAGAACGCCGTCACCTCATACGTCCCTGATCTCTGTGAAGTTACCACAAAAGACAATAAAACATATACCGTAAGCCTCCATAAATGATTTATCCGATCTGATGGAACGCCAGTTTCCCTTGAGGATATCTTTTTTACCTATACGGAGATTCTTCGTAGCAATATGCGAAAGTTGAGTACACTTACCCAATATAATGCTATCGACACTCAAAAAGATGTAAACAATACCCTGAAAGTGACCTTTCCTACCGCATCTTCTGATAATATACTCTTTTTCACCAACTACATCCTGCCTAAACATATCCTAGTAAATGCCGAACTCAACGATTATAAGTCCATGTTTGCGTTCAATCCTGTCTATACGGATTGCGCCAATCTTGTCTCTCAGTCAAACGATGAATATTCTCTTGTCTTCAATCTAGTAAATTGCAACCAAAGCAATCTCAATTATTATCAGGTCAAGAACATGATATCTTTCGACACATTCAAAAGAGATGTCCAAAATTGAGGGAAGTCCATCATCGATGCTTATGTAGGCGAAGAGACACTTCCATGATATACAGCTAAACAATTGTTAACGAACAAACTTATCGCCGTATTCTTCAATACGCGCTCAGATAAACTCCGCGTCAGAGGGAGAAGGGTTCTGTGATGACTTATCAAACACAATTTTTATAGCACTGGATACGAGACATATTTCAAAAAAAATGACGACGGGCTCTTCGATGTCTTTCAATCCACAGGAGCTGGCGTCAAGGATTTGATCAATCGTGAATATAATGAAAATATAATCACCAAGGATGATCTTCTGGATACCAATGTAGAGGTTTTGCCAAAATCCATAAGTATCAAATGACAAGACCAAAAGTTGGTGTATTTCATAGAGACCTGAGTTTCTCTTCCTACGGAAATCACTTTCGATGCCTCATACGACAAAGCTATAGTAGATTACAAAGGGAAAACATATACACTTAAACATTTCACTCAAGGAGGGAAATCATGATGGTTTACTTTTGGACTAAGCGACAAAACCTTCTGATCGTGATTGAACAAGTATAATATCTACGGCTATGCGAAAAACAAAAAGATATTGCTCGCTTCATTGGACATCTACAATGTCATACCGGAAGTCACCGAGGAACAGGAATATGTAGGAACTCCTGTCAAACTCACCGTCATCTATTACAGTAATGTACTCAACGATTTCGTTATAGAGAGAATGCAAGATATCTTCTCAGGAGCTGGCATTACCGACAATTTCGTCTTTGAACAAATCACCACACCGGAACAGCTCCAAGGCAAGCTCATGGTCGGTGATTATGATCTTTTGATCAATACCGTGGATATGGGGCTCAAAAAAGACCTTACCAAACTCTTTAGCACGGATAAATCAGATATTAATCCATCCCAATACCAAAATCAAAGGCTTACTGCGCTCCTTGCTCAGTATATAGCAGCAGACGATAAAGGCAAACAAAAACCTCTGAATGAAATCAACGCAATCTATTCCAAGGATATGCCGTTTGTCATTCTCGGAAAGGAATACCTTCATCTGAATATGAAACCTACCGTTCTGGAAAAACTCTTTTGAACAGGAACTATCAACGAAATCGATGAATATAACCGAAGGGAGTATATCTACAAGAATCTTAAGCTCGTAACGAATATCCACATTGACGGAAAAAAAATCCGGAATTTCAATAACTTTTCAAACTTTTTGACCGATGCAATAAAATAGCTTCTTCATTAGGATTTTAAAAAATCCGTATTACGCACTCCGCAGCCATTGCTTGTTTAATTACCGTTTAAACCATATGTGAATCTTCGAAATCATACAATTGGCGATCATTCTCGCAGTATCTGTCTGAATGCACGAATATGCGCATGCATATGTTTCTTATCGTCTCGGAGATCCTACACCAAAATTACAAGGAAGGCTAACTCCGAATCCGATAAAGCATCTAGATCCTATAGGATTCCTGATGATTTTTGTCGCACATTTCGGTCGATGAAAACCCGTACAAATCAATCCGCTCTATTATAAAAATCCTCACAAGGGAGAGCTTATGGTAGCACTTGCATGACCAGCAACCAATCTCATCTTGGCTATTGTATGAATACTTGTTGTGCTAATCTATGCAAGGGCGATGTGAGGTACCCCCAACGACATTTTCCTAAATAATGTCGATCTTATGATCAGCTTTTGGATAAGCTTCAGCTATCTGAACATAGCATTAGCCGTATTCAACCTCATCCCTATAGCCCCGCTTGACGGCTACAGATTGATAAAGATACGACGACATAAAGGCGCTGAACGAATGGAAAGGAATGCTCGTTTCGGTATCATTTTCGTTATCGCTTTGGTATATATCGCAAGTCCTATTTTTATCAAAGTAAGCACTTCCATATTCAATTTTCTCTTCACTATCATAGGACAAGTATTCTATTAGCTAAACCGTTAAACGACACCATCACATCATTTATCGTTTTATCGTTTAATAGTTTACCATGTTAGAAAAGTTAGCAAATATAGAGAAAAGATATCTCGAACTCAGGGAGCAATCCATGGATCCTGAGATCATTTCCGATCAAAAAAAATCCATCGCGATCAACAAAGAGATTTCCTCGATGCAAGATATGTACGATCTGATCCAGGACTATAGGAAATACGAGACACAGATCCAATGAGCGAAGGAAATCATCAGCCATGAAAGCGATCCAGAAATATTGGAAATGGCAAAAGAAGAACTCAAAGAATGAGAACATCAATTGGAAATCATAGACCAAAAGATCAAGGTGGAACTTTTGCCAAAGGATCCGAATGATGACAAAAACATCTTCTTGGAAATCAGACCTGCAGCATGAGGAGATGAGGCTGGATTATTCGCAGCCGAATTATTGAAAATGTATCTGGGATATGCAGCCAAAAAAGGATGGAAAGCAGAAATCGTCGAAGAACAGCTTTCCGATATAGGAGGGATCAAATTCGTAATGGTAAAGGTCAGTGGGAATAAAGTCTATTCTATCATGAAATTTGAAAGCGGCGTCCATAGAGTGCAAAGAATCCCTGAGACAGAATCACAAGGAAGAGTCCACACTTCAACGGTAACTGTAGCTATCATGCCTGAAGCCGAAGATATCGATTTTGTCATCGATCCAAAAGACGTTGAGATGGATACGTATGCGGCTTCATCTAGTGGAGGTCAGAATGCGAACAAGAATCAGACCGGAGTGAGATTGCGCCATCTTCCGAGCGGACTTATCGTCAACATAGGAGATAGCAAGTCGCAATTGCAAAATAAAGACAAAGCTCGATCCGTTTTGAAAGCAAGATTATATCAGATAGAGATGGATAAGAAAACCGCGGAAACGAAAACTCTGAGAGGCGATCAGATCGGAAACGGCGATAGATCAGAAAAAATCAGGACCTACAACTTCCCTCAAGATAGGATCACCGATCATCGTATTCATCAGTCTTGGTCTAATATTCCTGTATTCATGACGGGAGAAATCCAGGATATGATCGATGCGCTGGTTATGGAAAATCAGACGAGATTGTTGGCAGAAAGCATGAAATAAAAGATTGACTTTTTTCTATAAATATATACAAACAATAAAACAAAACTGTAAAAAAATATGAAAAACATTAGCTCTAGACTTGTTGGTGCTCTCATCGCAATCCATTTTGTACTGGCCTATATCGCAGGGCTCAACATCCAACCATTTGAATATATGCCAGGATTCATTTGGTTTACCATTCCTGTGATTGCTATTTTGTGTATATCCTTTTATCGGCTTGAGCCCCTATTTAAGAACTACAAGTATCATTCTCTAGGCACAAAGATGTCTTTAACTGCAAAGACCCCTTGGGTATGGGCATTGTTAGCTCTAAGTACAATGTTTGTCGTAATGATCATGTGGTATGGTGCGCAAGCATTGAAACCAATAGAAGAAATTCCCCACAACATCATCTTTAACGGTGATGCAAGGATGGGAAATGTCCTTTGTTGTGGCGCTTGCACTCTCTTGTATGTCGCCAGCATCATCTGGTTATACAAAACGCTGAAAATGATTTGGAAAAGATGAGTCTCATGTTAAAATACTGATGGTTTCGTCAGTATTTTTTTTATAATTTCCTTGCATCATACGCTCGATGAAGCACGGCTTGCCTCTGTTTTTTTCTGCAGTCCCAATCCAAGGGATAACATCATTTTCTTATCTGGACGATATGCCTCTTGATCGCTCTTCGGCGTTTGATCTGACGTTCATCGTCCGGTCCCCTTCTCCCCATATAATATCTGCAATATCGCTGGAATCGTCCGCGCGGATCTTCTTCATATATCCATCATTTCTCTTGTCGGACTTTCAGCGGTTGCGAAGCGTTTACTCAAAAAAAATTCAGTTTTGCATCATGCTTGGTCGAGCATAATTTTGCGTTTTTGAATCGCGACGAAGGGAATTCTTTTTGGCAATCCGTCATGTATTTCCCTCAGAAAACGCCCATCTCGAGCATCTCCTGCGGCGTCAATTCCGGATGAAACATCGGAGAAAAATTCTTCCCCATCGGCTCGGTCAGGTGATAGGTATAGT
This sequence comes from uncultured Candidatus Peribacteria bacterium, assembly GCA_964542965.1. Taxonomy (GTDB): domain Bacteria; phylum Patescibacteriota; class Gracilibacteria; order Absconditabacterales; family Absconditicoccaceae; genus CAJBLF01. The sequence goes on from CAZIVH010000004.1 coordinate 43,198, forward strand.
CTTTTTGCATCTTGTCGTTGACGACGATTTTCTTGTGCATGAAGAAAAGATGGGATAAGGCTAAAACACTATTTTGATATGTATGTCCGATTTTTTTGCAAGGACAAGATACCAAACGATTCCTTATTTTTTTGACAAACAAAACTATTATGGATATAATGGAATATCTTTATTTTTGCTATGGTTTCTCATGAAAAGATTTACGCAGACGGTAGGCAAACAAGATATTCAAAATTATATAAAAGATAACGCAAACGAAAAATGATCTCTTATAAAAAAAATACAAGAAATGAAAGAAGATAGCGTACAAAGGATTATTAAATGATTTTCACACCCTGAGATCAAATGCATCAATCCTGAGCTTATCAAATGAGTAGAAAAAGAATATTTTACCTTACTCCAAGAAGAAGATTGGAAAAATACTTGAGGTCAGGGAATAAATCCATGATTTGACACTACGCTCGCAAAAAAAGAAGCAGAAAATATGTTTAAGTCTCATGAATTCAAGAATGATTATCTCAAAACCTTTGCTACTATTTCCCATACAAACCTCTTAGAGGTACCGAAAGATAAGCTTATCCAAAGAAAAAAAGAACTTTCTTCTCAAACTCATCTATGAATCAAAGAAAAAGAAGAACTCTCTTCCCTCAACAGTATGCTTCATCTTTTGGACACCAAAAACATTCTTCCAACAAAATCCAGAAGCATTATGTTTGATCCACAGCAACTCACCGCCAATGCCGATGCTTTCGATATACAATGTTTTTTTGAGCAAGATAAACAGGGGAATAAGCACTATTTCTCACTATATGAATTACTCAATGATTTGGAAACATTTGGTACAGAAGTATGATACCCTATACTAGATACTACTCAGATGTGAGGATATGACAAAAAATTTTCTTCTGCGCAAAAATTCATCAAATTGGCATTGATCAAAAATATCCTTGCGAAATATAGAGATTACCAGGAAGTCATTATGTATGGTTTCAAAGATTATGAAAAAGATATGTATAATGATAACTATCAAAACAAATCATGAGTATTAGCTGAAAAAGTAGTTGAACGATCTTTTAGAAATCTTGCGCTGCTCCACAAAGATCGCTATGAGGTCAAAGTCACCAAAGCTAGTGTTGGTGAAGATCAAGCGCAGAAAATAGATTTGATCATTCAGGTCAAAGACAAAAAATTATGAATTAACATACAAAAAGAGCTCCAACTCACCATAAATAATGATGAGGATGTCCTTTCCCATAAAAGGCAGCAAATACGTAGACAACAAGAATTAAGACAAAGCAATTTAGATCTTTTACCTCTAGAGTTGCATCTTTTGGATCAAAAGACTACCCTTTGGAAAAATATGGACAGACCAATCTGAGGACTTAATGATTTACTTTCTATTGAAGATAAGCAATTTTTGAAAAACACCTTTGAAAGAATAATTCATGAACTTCAAGAAAAGATAAAATAAAAAAAGCTCCGCTTTGCAGCAGAGCTCTTTTGTTGTATATTTTTTGGCTTTAGGCTTTTAGCTTCAAGCTCTAATTATTATTCAGCGTCCATAGCCTTGATCTTGCCTGATCTCTCTTCGATGATTTTCTTGGCAACATTTTCTGGCACTCTTTCATACGAGGCGAAGTGCATAGAGGATTGTGCTCTTCCTTGCGTATTTGATCTCAAGTCTGTCGTATATCCGAACATCTCAGCCAAAGGAACTTTTGCTTTGATGACAGCTGCGTTTCCTCTCTTGTCCTGTCCCTGGATCATTCCTCTTCTAGATGAAAGATCTCCCATTACATCTCCGACATAATCTTCAGGTGTAACGACTTCTACGTCCATCACTGGTTCGAGAAGTACTGGATTGGCTTTCATGAAGGCATCTTTGAACGCTCTATAGGTTGCGATCTTGAACGCAATTTCTGATGAATCCACATCATGGTATGATCCATCATATGGAACTACTCTTACATTGATGATAGGATATCCTGCCAATACTCCTTGAGCAACAGTTTCCTTGGCTCCCTTATCGATAGCTGGGATAAATTCCTTAGGGATAGTACCTCATGTTACTTCATCCTTGAATTCGTACTCTTTCTCCATGTTCTTTTGCAGCTTCAGCAATACGTGTCCGAACTGTCCTCTACCTCCTGTCTGTCTCTTGAATACTCCTTCTCCTTCTGCATCATTCATAATAGTCTCTCTGTATGCAACCTGAGGTTTACCGGTATTTACTTCTACTTTGTGTTCTCTCTTCAATCTGTCCACGATGATTTCCAAGTGCAACTCACCCATTCCTGCGATGATAGTCTGATTGCTTTCAGGATCTGAATAGTACTTGAATGAAGGATCTTCGTATGCAAGCTTTGACAATGCGATACCCATCTTTTCCTGATCAGCCTTTGATTTTGGTTCGATAGCAATATCGATAACCGGTGCTGGGAACTCCATCTTTTCTAGGATGATAGCATCTTTTGGATCACAAAGCGTGTGTCCTGTCCTCGTATCCTTGAGTCCAAGGAACGCGCAGATATGACCTGCGTGAATCTCTGAAATCTCTTCTCTCTTGTTGGCATGCATAAGCAACAACCTTCCTACTCTTTCTTTTTGTCTTGTGATAGGATTGAGCAATGTATCACCTGTCTTTATCGTACCTGAATATACCCTTACGAAGGTCAATGTACCTACGAATGGATCGGTAGCGATCTTGAACGCGATAGCAGCGACTGGTTCCTTATCATCAGGTTTTCTTTCCAATACCTTAGTTTCATCATCTGGATCGATTCCTTTCATAGTTCCTCTATCCAATGGAGAAGGCAAGAAATCGATGACAGCATCCAAAGCTAATTGGACACCCTTATTTCCAAGCGCTGATCCACACATGATAGGATACAATTCGTTGGTTGTTGTCCCTTTCCTGATCGCTCTCTTGATAAGCTCTACAGAGATCTCTTCACCTGCAAGGAATTTCTCAGCCAACTCATCATCAAACATAGAGACTTTATCGATCATTTCCTCTCTATATTGTTTAGCTTTTTCAATCATGTCAGCTGGTATTTCTTCTTCATGGATTTCCGTACCTTTTTCTCCTGTGAACGTATACATCTTCATGGTAAGCAATGAGATGATTGCCTTGAATTCATCAGCTTGTCCTACAGGAAGTTCTATTGCAACTCCTTTATCAGTGATTCTAGATTTTACTGAATCTACTGACATGTAAAAATCAGCACCAAGCTTATCCATCTTGTTTACAAAGATGATTCTTGGAACTCCGTATTTATCAGCCTGTCTCCAAACCGTCTCTGTCTGTGGTTCTACTCCTTGAGATCCATCCAACAACGCTACAGCGCCATCCAACACTCTCAATGATCTCTCTACCTCTACTGTAAAGTCCACGTGTCCTGGGGTATCGATGATATTTACTTGATTATCATGCCGGAAACAAGTTGTAGCAGCGGAAGTGATGGTGATTCCTCTCTCTTTTTCTTGTTCCATCCAATCCATATCTGCCTCTCCATCGTGAGTTTCTCAGATCTTGTGTTTTTTTCCTGTATAAAAAAGTACCCTTTCTGTAAAGGTTGTTTTTCCTGCGTCAATGTGAGCCATGATTCCAATGTTCCTCACTTTGTCTAAGGGCTTTCGCTCGGCCATAATAATAAATGATAAAATGATAAAATTTGATTACAGATTGCATCATATTGCCTCAGATTGTAGCGATTCTGAGCTACTTGTGGCTATCTGCGACTATCTGTGACGATTTTTTTCTAGAATAAAAAAAATCTCTTTGTCGGGTGTGAGCATACAAAATCGCTAGAAAAATTCAAGGGAAACTACGATAATACGGATTTTATGACAATAGAATTGTTTATTATCTCATGTTTTACGTTTTTTAGGATATTTTTACCATCCGGATCCTCTTTTACTCCAGCAATAGTCCTTAAGGTCAACTTACCTTCATCTTTCACCCTTAATTCCTCATCCTTGATCTTCGTATCCGGGAGTTCCCCAAGGAATTGTATGATATCGGCGAGTTGTTTTCAGAGTTTCTGTTCTTCTTCTGCAGAAAGCGCTATACAGGAGAGCTTTTGGAGACGTTTTATTTCTGAGTTAAAGTCGTTCATCGATAGAAAATATATAAAGTATTTAGAGTATATACAAGTAATTAAAATTTTCAATGTAAAAAAGTCTTCGAAAATTTGACAAAATCGATCTCCGTAAGTATAATAGATAGTGACGCCGATAGAGCGAATAAAGTTCATTAACAGTACACACCCCCTAACTTCACAAAAAATTTGAAATTTTAAATTCAAAATTGTTTTTGTGGATAGTATAGTCTAGGAACAACGTATTTTCGGCTTAGAAAACTGTACGTTTTCAAGCTCAAAAGCTTTTATTCTCTATAAACAAAAAACACATGAAACACCTTAAACTTATCGGAGTATTCAGTACTCTTATCGTAGCTGCATTTGCAGTCCTCAATCTAGGACAATCTTTGGCTGCAACCACTACAAATACGACTATGGCCATCACTCCAGGGGTTCTTACTTTTTATAAGGATCTTACCGGAGGAAATTCAAGCTCAACCATCGATATCGGTACCTATTCTGCAAACATCAACGCGTTTGATGCATATTCAAGCGGAAATCATAGGTTCGTAGTTAGCGATATGTTAGGATCAGGATTTACTATCACTTTAGCAAGCTCTGACCTTACTGCTCCTAATGGAACTATTGCAAAGGCTAACATTTCTTATACAGGAACCGTTCGAGCATGATCAGGTGCTGCTCCTACAGCTGCTCCTACATGAGCAAATCTAGGTAGCTCAGTCACTTTCGTTGCTAGAGCTAACAATTCTGGATTAACATTGTATTCACAAGACATCACTATAAAAGTAGCTGTTCCAGCTGCACAAGCTCCTGGATCATATACAGGTCTCTTAACATTCACTTACTAGACTTATCAAAAAAATGTCTAGGAACTCTTACTCCGTAGCGCTACGGGGTCGGTATTCCTAGACTCTACTATCTACCAGAACGGGGGAACGTACGCGTACGATAGCTAAAAAACTACCTATTTCTTGGGTAGTTTTTTTGGTTTCTTAAGAAAAAACAGCACCAAAACCAATAGACCAAATAACAACCCTACAACTTTAAATTTGAAGCTTTGGGCTTTCGGCTGAATGGTTACATCTATAAATTTAGCTTTGCGCATCAGTACGGTAAAGTTCATCTGTCCGCCCATCTCGACGCCTTTGGTATAATACACCAAGCATCCGTTGACGGTTCATGAAGCGGTTCCCGGCAATTGCACCGTAGCATGCTGATATACAAGATTCTTTGCTGGCACGGTGAATGTCCCTGTATATCCGCTCACATATTGTCAGAAAAACTTATCTTCATTTTGTTGCATACATGCCTTGTTCTTTCGCTGATCATTGGTAACCGTGCCATCCACAAAACGTATGGTCACGTCGATATCTTTATCAGATGAATTAGTCGCCTTAAAACAGATATCCTGTTTTCATTGCGATGCAACCGTATATTCTATGGTTTTTTGTCCAGGATGATCGCAAAAATCTATTTCTATCTGAGATAGATCAGCGTTCGCCTCCTCTATTTTCCCTGCATCAAAATTAGCTTCTATCTCAACCATTCATGTTCCGGTCTGAGCTAAACACAAACCAAACGCAGAAAAAAGGATCGCAATCAATGCAAAATTTTTCATGAGAGATATTCAGAAAATAAATTATTTCTTTTTCTTGATTGGCTTCTTTGTTGACGTCTTTTCAACAGGAGCTTTATCGTGGACTATCTTGACCTTTACCGCACTCTTTTTTTTCAGATCTTTGATGAGAAGATATAGGATACCTATAAGCAAAAGCAATCCTATGATAGTAATGAACATCCTGACGTCCCATATCAGAATAGTCGTTTTTTCCTTGAGATGCCCTATGACCGGTTCTTGTGCGTTGCCAAATGAGAATGGCGTATTGGATATATTGAGTTTGATGGAAAGATTGTACGCAGGTACCCTATCTATTTTTTTGGAAATAAGCAAAGATTCACCTTTGAGGATTTTGCGTGTTTCCAAAAATGTGTTTTTGTACATAAGGATATTTGATGCGACTCAGGTTATAACTACATCCTGTTCTACCGGTGAAACATTTTTTACTTTGATCTGCATAACATATGTATTGTCTGAGTTGTCCTTATAGATTCTAATCTTGCGATTCCGAGATATATTCTCTCCGTCCGCATCTGTAAACTCTTCAAGAATGATTCCTCTTTCTTTGGCGTTCTCTGGATTACCCACGATCACATCGATAAATTTTGCTCTACGCATCAATATAGAGAAACTTGTTGCTGCTGTCGATGCTTCTGCTTCTTGACTTTCTACTACAGAATACACGACGCATCCATGATACAGTCCATCCATTCCCTCAGGATATCTAAGTTTGGCTTCTTTCTTTATCGTCTCACCTGCTTTCAAAGTAACGATTTGTTCATAATCAGTGACATACTTCCCGAAATTTTCGATATCCGCATCACTGAGACAAGCCTTATTTTGCCGCTGGTCATTGGTATATGTCCCATCAACGAACGATAGTTTGATGGTCACCGGTTTTTTTGAGGCATTGGAAAGCGTATAGCAAATTCATGTTTCCGCACCCGGATCAATCTGATATTGAAGCACATTGTCTGATGCAGTACAATAATTGAGCGACACATTAGCCAAGTCATCTGCAAACGCGCAACCTCCTGCAATAAACAGCACAGAAAGCAATCCTATCAATTTCTTCATATATACAAAAAAAGGGGTAAAATTTCCGGTATTTTATAAAAATTCCGCCTGACGAATCAAGCGGAATCCTCTTGCCTTTCGGGGATTTTGATATAGGAAATTTCTAATATGCCATTTCTTGGAATGTTACGTCGCTTGGTAGTTCAAATGCATCAGCCTTGTCTACTCATTTAGTACAATTGAATTTTACAGGATTGCTCATTCCACTTTCATCAGCAGTTGCGGTTTCGGATTCCATCTCATCTTCGTTGAACGCAATCTTCATTCCGTCTTTTGACATACTGCTTCGTACGTACGAATACCCATCCTTGGTGATAGTGCTCATGCTATAGTTCATACCTGCTGCAGAGCCATTGAAATCATATCTCATATTCTTGCCATCGAGATACATTTTTCCTTTCATTTCTACGCCTTCTTGATTCATAGCGATATCGCAAGTCACCTTACCTCACTTCTTGTACATCTTGATAAAGGTAGATTGGAATTCTTCCTGAGATACCGTATCACCTTCTGTGGCTACGTCAGTTTGGTTTCCTGTTTCATCGGTAGTTGGTTGATTTCCGCATCCTGCGAACATGAAGAGTCCGAGAAGCAATGAGAGAGAAAATACTAGTTTTTTCATACCTATACATAAAAAAGATAAAACACTATCTTATAGTCTTTGGACAGCTATTTACAACATATTTATCTGAATAGGCTAATATAAGGTATAGGTAATCACCCCTGTATATGCACCAGGGTCTTGCAAGGCTGGAACGTCTATTTTCCACATAGTATGCATTCCGTAGATTCCCGTCACTCCTCCATTCGCCGCAGTATCCCTAGCGATGAACGTCATTGGCGGTCAGCTGAAATATTGATATGTTCCTGTAATAGCCGAATATACTCTTGGATTATCCGTCCCTGACAATTTCACCACACCCGTCAACGCTTTCACCGCTATTGCTGAAGAAGGAATCGTATCACCTTCACCGTTCGTCATATTGCTTATCGATATCGTCGTATAATATCACGTATCTGATCACAACGTATCGAGAACTTGGAAATAATCATTCGTTCCGCTAAACGTTTTCTCTATAGTGAATGCCTGCATGCTTGCATTCCGATTGTTGAAGTCGAAAGATACCGGGCCACTGATCGTCAATGATCCTGTGCTTTCTGTAGTGATTATCAATCCTCCGGTATAATACAAGGATCATGTTTTGCCGTAGACATTCATGTAATCGAGCTTCACATCATAGCTTCCATTAGCAAGCGGTCAGACTGCATTTGATCGTACGCCAGATTGGATGGTTCCCGTATACGTAGTTCAACTGATCGTCAATGATACAGAATACATTTTCGGATCATTTACCAATCATGTTAATGTAATTACACCAGTATAAACCGTCATAGGCGCATAATTTGGCTCTATCAGATAGAGATTTTTTACCTGGGTTGCACTGAGCGTATCATCGTAGATATGGACCTCATCGATATTCCCTGATCGGTATTGACTGGTATTCCATCTACCTACCGCCAATGCGGTAGCGGAAATGCCTCAAGTAAAGGTAT